>JBEPVJ010000358.1:0-3456 GCA_041691095.1 Gemmatimonadales bacterium | reverse complement strand
CCAGCAGGTCGATGCCGGTGAGAATCTCCCGGCGCAGCATGAGAGTGTCGCCGGCGGCGGCGCCGGCGGCCTTGCGGGCGCGGTACAGCCCGAGCAGCGGCGTCATCGCGCTGGCCACCTGCTCGGAGCAGAAATAGGGATAGATCCGGAAGTAGGAGGCGTAGGACGCCAGCAGCGTGAGGGGCGACCCTCCCGCGGAGAGCGTGACGGTGCTCCGGGCCAGGTCGAGCCCGCCCGGCAGCATGAAAACCACCGACGCGGAGTCGTGCAGCACGCCCGACGCCACCGCGGAGCCGGCCCGGCTGGGCGGCAGGATGGGCACCTTGACCTGGACCGCGTCGCTGTCGCCGGCACCACCCACGTCGAAGCGGAACGTGGCCGAGTCGCCCGGCACCGCGGTAAAGGAAAACCGGCTCTCCTTGCCGCGGCCGGCGTCGAGGGTCACCCGTCGCGCCGACTCCCCGCTGAGGGTTGCTCCCTTCACCTGCGCCGCCACGCCCACCGTCGGGGTGCCGCCCAGGCGGTGGTTCACCACCACCCCCGCCTCGAACCGGTCGCCGGGACGGAGGAACCGGGGCAGCGCCGCGCGCGCCAGCAGCGGGCGGGTGACCAGCATCGGGCTCTGCGCCTTGCCGTAGCGGTCTCCCGCCGTCACCGCCACCGCCATGAGCCGGAACGTGGTCAGGTTATCCGGCAGCATTACGCTGGCGGTGCCGTTCCCCAGTGAATCGGTAACCACCGACCCCAGGAAGAACGCGGTGGTGCGGAAGCGGGACCGCAGCACGTCGGCCGAGCCCTCGCCGCCCCCGCCGCCGGGGTTCTTGCCCTTGTCCCCGGCCGGAACCTGCGGCGCCACGCTGACCAGGTTGCTGGCCAGCCGCATTCCTAACCCGCGCTCCCGGTACAGCAGGTCGATCGGGTCGGGGGTCCGGTACCCGGTGAGCGACAGCACCCCTTCGTCCACCGCCCAGAGAGTCACCTCGCTCTTCGCGCCCCGGTGGGCCGCGGTATCCCGCACTTCGATGCCGATCCGGGCCCGCTGGCCCGGGCGGTACTCGGCCTGGTCCGGGGTCAGCGCGAGTGACAGGCGCTTCCGTTCCGGGGTCACCCGGATCTCCGCGTACCCCACGCGGATGGTCGGGCGGCCGGGATCATCGAGCGGCCCGGGAACCGCGCTCCGGCCCCGCGCCACCACGATGGAGACGAAGGCGTTGGGGGCCCATGCCTCCGTGATCGGGAACTTGAGGGTGGTCGCCCCTTCGGTGATCCGCATCCGGCGCTGCTCGATCAGGCCCTCGCGCTCCACCGTGATCCATGCTTCCGCATTGGTGAACGGTGCGGCGAAGAGCACGGTCGCGGTGTCGCCGACCGAGTAGCGGGTCTTGTCGGGAATCACGTCCATCTTGAATTGCGATTCATCGCTCCAGGGCACCCAGCCCGGCCCGGTGGCCCAGCGGTAGAAGCTGGTGATCACCTCCCGGCCCTTGCGGTCCTGGGAGCGGAGCTCGAGGGAGTAGCTCCCGGCCAGCGCCGGCGTAACCTGGCAGACGGAATTGTTGCCCGCGGTGGTCACGCTGCAGCGGGCCACCGTGTCGCTCACCCACTCACCCACCAGCTGGCTCCAGCCGTCCTGCTCACGCCGGACCTGGTGCCACTCCCTCCGCACCAGCACCCCCTTCACCTTGACGCCATCCAGCCGGACGCCGTCGGGCTTCACCGCGATAACCCGGATAGTCTGCGCCGCGCCCGCCTTCCAGAAATAGGACTCGCCCTCGGGTTTGGCGCCGAGGTAGAACTCGGCGGGATGGACCAGGGCGCCCGCGCTGGCATAGACCGTCTGGCGGTTGACGTCGGTCACCACCGCCTCGATGGTGGCCCGGGTGGCCCGCCCCTGCTGCACCAGCTTGAGCGGCGCGCGCACGGTGAGATGACCGGTGGCATCGAGCGTGTCCACCCGGCTCTCGCTCACCGTGGTGCGATCCTCCGACTGCATTTCCTCCCACCACCACCCCTGCGCCCCGACGTAGAAGCCGTCGGTCTTGGGAATGTCGGTTTCCCAGGGCGAGTAGGCGGTCTGGCGCACCGACCACGACACTTTGGCTCGGCCCATTGGCGCGCCGAAGAGATAGCGCGCGCCAATCGTTGCGGTGAGCGTATCGCCATCGAAGCGCGGCGCGTCATCGGCCGTCATGTCGACCAGGAACTCGGGCGGACGGTACTCCGCGACGCGATACGAGGCCTGCGCCATTTCTTTCCACTCGCCCTGGCGCTTGAGGCTGACCGTCACCTGGTACGATCCCAGCGGCGCGGCGCGGGGTAACCGCACCGATTGCTGCAGCGTGCCGAACGCCGACGGAGCGAGCACCGTCTCCCGAAGCACCCCCTCGTCGCGATCCTTGAACGACAGCTTGACCGAGTCGGTCCGCGCCGGCGCCTTGAGCGCGCCGAGCAGTCCGGTGCGGACGATCGCTTTGGCATAAACGGTGTCCCCCGGGCGATAGATACCGCGCTCGGTGAAGACCGCGGCGGCGGCCGGGAGCCGCTCCTCACCGTAGGCCGACGAGACGTTGAATCGCCAGGGCGAGAGATCGGGATCGTACTGGTTGACCCCGACCACGGCGCGATCGCCGCCGAGCCGCACCTCGACATAGCCGTCGAAATTCGCGGCCTCGTAGTCCATGCGGCCGTTCGCGGAGGGCTTGGGTGCCGGCCGCCGGATCCCACGAAACCGGGCGACACCGCTGGAATCGGTCACCGCGCGAGCCAGGACATGGCCGGTGATATCGCGGAGCGCCGCTGACGCTCCTGCCCGGGGACGTCCATCCGAGGCACCGGTCACCCACACGACGCCTTCCTCCGCGCCGATCTTCGTATGCACACCGAGGTCGGTCACCTGCACCAGCGCGATGGGCTGCCTCGGCTCGAGCTCGGCGTCACTGGTATCGGGAGTGCGGAGCCTCGGACTGCTGGCCCGGAGCAGGAAGAGCGTGGGCGTGCCGGGCTTCGACGCGTCGGGGGCCGGCAGCGCGTAACCATACAGTGAGACACGGTCCCGCGCGGCGCGCAGCGGCACCCGAGTCCGCAGCGCCTTGCGGGCCAGAACCTTCCAGTCGTCTCCCCAGCCGTACTCGCTCTTGGAGAGGAAGCGGCCCTCGAGCGAGTCGGGCACCGGAATCGTCAGCACCTCGAGGGTGTCCACATTGACATAGGTGATGCCGAAGGTGCGGCGGCCGGCCCGCTCGACCATCATCTTGCCCTGCGGGTAGGACACATCGGGACGGTAGCCGGTGGTCACCACCGTTTTCACCGGATAACCCGCGATCGTCTGCCCGAACGCGTCCTGGAGCGTCGAATCCACCCGTACCAGGTATCCGGTGCGCGGCTTGAGCTGCGCCGAGACCACCCACCGTTCACTCACTTCGGCGGTATCGGCGACCGAGAAGTCCACCTTGGGAA
>JBEPVJ010000357.1:0-3466 GCA_041691095.1 Gemmatimonadales bacterium | reverse complement strand
GGCTGCCGTACCGCCGCCGGCACCAGCCAGGCCTGGCGGGAGCCGCTGCGCGACGGGCTCGACTGGCTGGCGGTGGAGCTCCACCGGAGGTTCGCGGATGAGGGCGCCGGATACTTCCCCGATCCGTGGGCGGCGCGGGACAGCTTTGCCGCCATCGGCCTGCCCTCGCACCTCCCGGTGCGGGCCCGCGAGCTGCTGGAGATGGAGCGTAACACGCTCCGGATGTTCACCTCCTGCGGCTGGTTCTTCGACGACGTGGCCGGGCTGGAGACGGTGGTCTGCCTGCGCTACGCGGCCCGCGCCATCGAGCTCGCCGGGGCGGACGCCGCGAGCCTGGAGGCCGGGCTCCGCGAGCACCTGCTGGCCGCGCGCAGCAACGACACCACCCTGGGCACCGGTCGCGATGTCTACGACAGCCGCGCCAAGCCCGCCCATCCCGGGGAAGTCCGCGCCGCCGCGGGTTATGCCTCGCTGCTGGCCCTGGCGCCGGATCGGGTCCGCGCCACAATCGGAGCGTACCTGGTCGGCCCGGGTGAGCACGATACCCTGCTGGTGCGGCATCGCCGGACCGGGCGGAGCTGGTCGGTTGCGGCCCGGGTGGACCGCATCGACCCGACCCACCTGAGCGTCTCGGTGCAGGTGGAGGGCGACGATCGCGAATATCTGGTCGAGCAGAGCCAGCTGCCGGAGCATGAGGCCGAAGAAGTCCATCTCGCTCTGCGGCGTGAGCTGCGCCACGGCGTGCTGACGTCGCAGGACGACCGCCGCATCGCAGAAGGAGTGCTGCGCTTTCACCTGGCGATCGGGATGGCGCTGGTGGAGCAGCTTCCCGCCGATCCCGCCGCGCCGGAAGGCATCGACTTCGACCGGATCGTGCGCTGCCTCGATCTGCTCGAGCTGGAGGAGCAGGTGGTGCCGTTCGACGCCCAGACCCGCTTCTACCGACTGACGACCGAAGGCGGACGCGAGGTGCGTCGCAGCCTCGCGCCGCTCGCGATGCGGTTCGGGTTTGCCGATTCGCCCGAATTGGAAGGGCGAGAGGCCCGGCTCAGTTCTTGAGATTCACCTCGATGGGGGCCCGCACCACCAGCCGGTAGGAATACTCCCACTTCGATTTTCCCAGCGCGATGCTGTGGAGATCGTCGATCCGGTGGAAGCGAACTTCTCCATCGAAGGTGACGTTGCCCTCGATCGTAGTGCGCCGGAGCAAGCCAAGCTCCCAGTACTTTCGTTCCGAGCGATAGAAATTCGGATGCAGGCCGGCCGAGTTGTAGTTGTTGTCCCCTTCCTGGGACAGAAAGTTCCTCCCCCACCAGGAAATCGAAAAAAGCTCGAACCATCCTCTCGGAGCGACCGCGGCCCGCACGTACCAGCCGCTCCCCTTCCCCGGCCGCCCAGGAGGGGCCGAAGGGTCGATGTTGCCGGAGCTGCGCAGCCGGAACACCGTGATGGAGCTCCGGCCCAGCCAGGGAAACGAATCGGACAGCGCCGCGCCCAGGCCCGAGGCCACGTTATTGGTCACCGGCACCCCGGCATCGAAGAGCTGACCTCCGTGATGCAGGCCGTGGATCTGGGACTCGAGCGACAGGAACCGCACCGGGCGAATCCGCAGCACCCAGCCGTAATCGAAGACCTCCCGCTGGTTCACCTGGTTCAGTTTCTGCCAGTTGAGGTAAACCTCACCGTCCCACCGCCGGCGCCGCTCGATCCATTGCAGGCCATATTCGATGGGACGGGTGAGCTCCAGCGTGGTGACCTGCAGTGGTTCCAGGAAACCGTGCCGGCGCTCCGGATACAACGCGCCCAGGACGCCGGTCGACGTGCCGGTGTGATACTGGAACCGGATGATCGGCTTGACGGTTTCGAGAAACTCATCGCTGCCCGAGCGGTGATCGCCGAAGACGCCGAGCTCGATGGCGGTGCGGCTGCCGGGACGAATGCGTAGCGTGGAGCGGAACTGGCCGCCGAGGATCGTCTCGCCTACTCGGTAGGGGGTGAAAAACTCGGTGTTGTCGCCGTAGAGCGTGGCGGTGGTGGCCCAGGCCAGTGACTGCCCCATCAGGCGAGCCGGGGCGGCGAAGAGCAGGATGAGCAGTGTGGCGCGCGCGATCCGTGACATGGCCCGCAATATCGTTAACTTTGCTCCCTATGACCACTCACTCGCCGTCGCGCAGCGTGGTGATCGGACTCCCGCAGATGCGCGGCAGCGCCGACCCGCAAGAGAACCTCGACCGGACCATCGCCAGCATCCGGAAGGCTGCCGGCCAGGGCGCGCAGATCATCTGCACCCAGGAGCTCTTCCTCGGTCCTTACTTCTGCCAGGCCGAAGACCACGAGTTCTTCAAGCTGGCCGAAGCCATACCCGGCCCGACGACAGAGGCGCTCTCCGCTCTCGCCGCGGAGCTCGGCGTGGTGATCGTCGCCTCGCTCTTCGAGAAGCGGGCCAGCGGCCTCTACCACAACACCGCGGCCATCATCGATGCCGACGGCAAGTATCTCGGCAAGTACCGGAAGATGCATATTCCAGACGACCCGCAATACTACGAAAAATTCTACTTCACTCCCGGCGACCTCGGGTTCCGGGTCTGGGACACCCGGTTCGGACGGATCGGTGTTCTGATCTGCTGGGACCAGTGGTATCCCGAAGCGGCGCGTCTCACCTCCATGCAGGGCGCCGAGATTCTATTCTATCCAACTGCCATCGGATGGCTCCCTCCCGAAAAGGCCGAGTACGGAGAGCGGCAACAGCAGGCCTGGGAGACGATCCAGCGCTCTCACGCCATCGCCAACGGCGTGTTCGTGGCCGCGGTGAACCGCGTCGGGTTCGAGCCGGGCCCCGCGGGCGGGCTGGAATTCTGGGGAAACAGCTTCGTGGCCGATCCGAATGGCAGGGTGCTGGCCCGTGCGGGGCAGGAGGAAGAGTTGCTGATCGTGAAGTGCGAGCTGGACCAGGTGGATGTGGTACGGACCCATTGGCCGTTCCTGCGGGATCGTCGGGTGGACGCTTACGCCGGAATCACCCAGCGGTATCTCGATGGAGATGCGGGCGCGGGGAGCGGCGGACGGTGAGAGCCCCACGGTCTCCCCTCCGCATGCCGGCGGAATGGGAGACCCATCGTGGCACCTGGCTCTCCTGGCCGCACAAAGAAGCATCGTGGCCCGGCGGATTCGGCCCGGTGCCGGGCATCTTCGCCGAGATTGTCCGCCACCTGGTGCCTCACGAGGAGGTGCACATCAACGTTGCGGACGCCGCGCTCCAAGATTCGGCGCGCGGCGTCCTCATCCGGGCCGGCGTTCCCCTCACGAAGGTCTTCTTCCACCGCAATCCCACCAATGATGCCTGGTGCCGCGATCACGGGCCGGTGTTCGTTCACCGCAACGGCGCCGCGGGGCGAGAAGAGGTGATCCTCGACTGGGGATACAACGCGTGGGGCGACAAGTACCCTCCCTACGGCCTGGACGACGT
>JBEPVJ010000356.1:0-3481 GCA_041691095.1 Gemmatimonadales bacterium | reverse complement strand
GGGACGGGGCCGCTCCGCCCGCCAAGGTCGAGCTCGATCCGGAAGGGTGGTGGCTGTTCGAGGTGCGAGGCAACAGGTGAGAGGTGACAGCGGCCAACGGATGAGATGTCTCGGGCTCAGCGTGTGCTTCTTCCTGCTCGCCTCGTGCACCGTCACCCCGCTCACCAACCGCATCCAGGTGGGCGACGAGGCGTTCGTGATCGCCGTGGGAGAGGGCCCGGACGGACAGACCGATCTCTTCGCGGCGCCGGCGGGCGGTGGAGCGTTCACCCGGCTCACCTATAGCCGACCGGAGGAGCGCCTTCCCCGGATTTCTGCCGATGGCAAGAGTGTGGCCTTTCTCCGCGCGGCTTCCGGGGTCTCGGGGCCGCCGTGGTCGCTCGTTGTCCTGGATCTCACCAGCAACGGCGAGCACGCCGCACCCCTGCCCGCGGATGCCGGGGTGCCGGAACGGCTGGGATGGAGCCGCGACGGCAGCCGTGTCGTGATCAAGGCACAGGGGTACTACTCGATGGCCGTACTCCCCGGCGCCGCGGTGGTGGCGCACTTCCCGGCCGATTCTCTTGCGCTCGCGGATTCGCTCACTCGCGAGGTGCTGGGAGAGCCGCCGCACGGCATCGTCGACCGCTGTGCCGGGGGCGGGTTGTGCATCGTCGCGAGCACCGGAGAGATCACCCCGCTCGACCGAGCGGCGAGCGATGCGGTGCGCTGGGGAGCCGATTCGGTGGGATATTTCGTCTCAGGGAAGTTCGAAGTGCGGCCGCTCGCGGGCGGGCATTCGCGTCGGCCGGACTGGACCCAGGCACCGGCTGGGCTGCGGCAGTTGAGCTACAACCCCGGTCAGGTCACCACTTCGAGCGGAGTATCGGGCATCCGGTAAGCCACCGCCTGCCACGCCGATTCGAGCGCCAGCTCGACATTGGGATGTTCCCCGCCCCACTCCTTGGCCGCCACGCGCTCCGCGACGAAGCCGGCCACCGCGAGCCATACCGCCGCCCAGAGTTCCGCCGACCCCGGACGAATCCGGCCTCGCTGCTTCCCCGCCGCCATGATCTGCTGTAACCCGGCGCGAAAATCCCGGATCGCCTGCCGCGTGGCCTCTTCGTGCAACGACTCCTCGGGCGGCCGCAGCAGCATGCGCACCAGCGCCGGATCCCGCTCGGCCATCCCCACCAGTGCGCGTCCGATCAGACCAAGGGCGACCTCGGCGTCGAGCCGGTGCTCGGTGTCTCCATGGGAAACCAGGCTGAGTCCCCACTCCAGGGACTCCATCACGGCGGCGTTGAGCAGCGCCTCTTTGCCGGAAAAGTGCCGATAGATCGTCGCTTCAGCCACTCCCGCGCGTCGAGCCAGCTCCGGCGTGGTGGTGCCGCGAAATCCCTGCTCGGTAAACAGCTCGAGGGCCGAACGGATCAGGCGGGTGCGAGTGGCGCGTCCCGCGCCGCGGGTTCGGGGACGAGCCGAGGCCCGGATAGAAGAGGCAGGAGCTGACATGGCCGGCAAATATATCCGTTCCAGGGCCGGCCGCGAGCGCGACGCCGGCATGACGATTTGAGGAGAAACGATCGCCGAACCGGGTCCGAGTCTTGCCCATGTCTGAGAGCAGCAGGCTCGGTTCGGCCTCCCCGCAACTGGCATCTCCGGCAGAAGGGAGCAACCAGCAGCGCGGGAGTGATAATGAGGCGCTTTTTCCTGGCATGTGCAGCGGTATCGGCCGTTGCCTGCGCCAAACCCGCATCCGACATCAGGATCGGACTCCTGGTCGGCGCGACCGGACAGCACCGGCTCTCCTCAGGTGTGGCGATGGTGCAGTCCGCCGAACTGGCGGCGCAGATCGTCAACGCCGCGGGCGGGATCATGGTCAGGGGCGTGCCGCATCGGGTGAGCGTGGTGATCCGCGACATCGGCGACCAGGCCGACATCGCCACCAGCCAGGCACGGGACCTTCTCAATCGCGACAGCGTTGTGGCGCTGGTGGGCCCACAGTTCAGCCGGGACGCCATTCCGGTAGCCAGCCTGGCTCAGCAGGCGCGGGTGCCGATGATCAGCCCGATGTCCACCCATCCGAGCACTACGCTGGGCAAGTCGTACGTCTTCCGCATTGCCTTCATGGACGATGTGCAGGGGAAGGCGCTGGGAATCTTCGCCCGCGAGTCCCTCCGCGCCAAACGCGCCGCGTTGCTCTATGACGTGGCGTCCGACTATAGCCGCAATCTGACCGAGGTCTTCCGCGCGGAATTTACCGCGCGGGGCGGAGTGGTCGTCAACGACGAGCAGTTTACCAGCGATCAGGCCTCCGATTTCACCGCGCCGCTCAAACGCATCAGGGCCGCACATCCCGACCTGATCTTTGCTCCGAACTTCAGCGGCGCCGACTCGCTGTTGGTCAATCAGGCCCACGAGCTCGGTCTGCAGGTCGTCTTTCTGGGAAGCGACAGCTGGAGTCCGGAGATCCTCGCGCCGCTTCCCGAAATGGAGGGGGCCTATTTCACGGTGCAGTGGCATCCAGGCCTCGCGACCGCCGCATCCGACAGCTACGTCACCCAGTACCGGGGGGCATACTCGACCCTTCCCGATGCCACTGGGGCATCGACCTGGGATGCGTTCCAGGTCATCTTCGCCGCCATCCGGAGTGCGGGGTCGCTGGAGCCCGATTCGATCCGGCGCGCCATCGCGGCTACCACCGGATTTCGCGGTGCGACCGGCGTTCTGAGCTATGTAAGCGGGGGCGATCCCCGCAAGAGCGTTTACATCATGAAGTTTGTGAAGGGACAGGGAGTATTTCAGCGGCGGGTCGACCCGTGAACCCCATTTCCCGATTGGCGCGGAGCCTGAGCGGCCGGCTGGTCATCACGTTCCTCGGGATGTCAGTGACCATCGTCCTGCTGGTGGCGGTCGTGACCTACCGCCAGGCGCGAGAGGCGCTCAAGGAGCAGGTGCTGGAGCGCCTCCGGACCATCGCCGATTCGCGGGAGCAGCAGCTGGATCGCTGGATCGAGGGACAACGGCTCGAGGTGAAGTACCTGGGCGGCCTGGCACGGCTCCACGACCAGTTGCCCGAGTTTATCGGTGAGCGGAGCCTCACAGCACGGGACCAGAACCGGTCGGCGGTCCTGTCGACACTCGAACGAGTCCGTCGGGAAAAGAAGGAGTTTTCCGAAGTCTTCGTGCTGTCGGCGCCGGGCGGGCGGGTGCTGCTCTCGACCGATTCCTCCCGGCTGGGGGACTACCGGGTCACCGACACCTACTTCGTGGAGGGACAGAAGGGCACCTTCGTGCAGAATGTTTATCCCTCCGCGGCGCGGCCCGAAGGCGCCCCGACACTCACCATCTCCACCCCGCTCAAGGACCCGCAGGGACGAGTTCGCGCGGTGCTCGCCGCGCACCTCAATCTTCAGGAAATCGACTCCATCTTCACCGATCCTCTCTCTAATACACATCTCCGCGCCCACGAGACGGACACCGAACTCGTATGCCGTCT
>JBEPVJ010000355.1:0-3484 GCA_041691095.1 Gemmatimonadales bacterium | reverse complement strand
CCGCCCGGTGCCGTAGGTACGGGTTAGGCGCTTCCCGACTTCGGGTGCCCCGGCCAGGCCGCCCGGGCGACCCCGTTCTCGACCTGGTAGAAGCCCAGGTCCCGGCCGCCCCGCAGCTTGGCGATCATCAGGATCTGGCCCACGTGGGTGCTGAAGTGCTCCACCACGTGATAGATCGCCTCGAGCACTGTCACCTCCCGGCCCTGGATCAGGCGGCGCTCGCCCAGCGCCGAGCGGCTCACCCCGGCGATGACGCCGTCGGCCTCCCGCACGGCGCGGGTTAAGGTCTCCACCAGCTCGGCACGCGGAAGCGGGTCCCGCCGGGCAAACTCCACGCTTCGGTCCCGACGGTCCGGTGCGCCGCCCACCCCGCCGACGATCCACTGCCGCACGTTGCCCGACAAATGGAGCATCAGGTTCCCGATGCTGTTGCTGGCCTCGTTGGGCCGCCACCAGAGATCCTCGTCGGGCAGGGTCTGCACCGCGGCAAGGATTTTGGGAAGGTAGTGCGCGGTCAGGTATTCTCGTGACTGAGCCAGGAACGCGGCGCCGGTGTCCATGAGTTCGGTCTCTCCTCCCATCATTGCATCGGCCGGCATCAGGACAGGCGCCCGCAGATCGCCGGGACCAGCAGGGCCACCGCGGCCCCTTCGGCCGCCCCGGCGGACACGATGCCGGCGTCGGAGCTCCATTCCCGGTGTACCGCCATCCAGGTCAGAGATTCTACCACCAGATGCGCGGCGGCGAGACCCTCTCCCCGCTCCGGAATCGCCCCCTCGCTCGCCCGCCGGGCGAGATAGTCGGCCACCCGCCGGATCCCGCCTCGCCAGAATCGCCGATAGAACACGTGGGCGACGTCGGGCCAGTCGGTGGCCGATCGCTCGACCAGCTCGATGGCTCGCCGGTACCGATGGAGCCAATTGTAGAGCTCGAGTACGATCCCCCGTACTTCGGCGGACACATCGGCCGGCGGACTCGAATCCGCTGCCAGCCAGAGCTGCGGGAAATGGGCGGCGTTCTGGAGGCAGCGCCAGAGCGCCTCGGCCACCGCGCCGGGGGCCGGGGTGGGGTGAGGCAAAGTCATGGACCAGACCGTCGGGTCCTCCATGGCCCGACGAATGGCCAGGTCATACAGAGCCTCCTTACCGGCGGCATACAGATAGATCGTGCCGGGTCCAACCCTTGCCCGCTCCGCGATTTGGCTGATCTTGGCCGGGGTGTAGCCTTGTCGAATGAAGCATTCCGTCGCCGCGTCAGCGATTTTATCGATACGGTCGTGTGGACGAATTCTGGGCATATAAAATAATAACTGAATCAGTTATTTAATTTCAAGTGGATGCTATTCATGCGGTTCTAACAGCCATTGCGTCCCCGATTGAACGCCCATCGGCTCTGTAATTGGTAAGACGGCGTTTCGCCGATGCAACCCTTTCTGGCGGATCCATGTCCCATGCGACAGTATAGGGTCGACCCTTTTGAGCCCGGAGCCGGGTGGAAAAACGAGATCTCGTCACCCGCGTCCTTTCGGGCGACCCGGATGCTGAACGCGAGCTGTACGACTCGCATGTGGATCGGGTGTATCGGCTGGTCTATCGCATGGTGGGCGATAGCGAGCTCGCATCCGACTACACCCAAGACACGTTCATCCGGACGTTCGACCGGCTCGCCACCTTTCGCGGCGAATCGGCGCTCTCGACCTGGATCACCGCTATCGCCATCTCGGTGGTCTACAACGGACAGCGCAAAGTGAAACGGCTCAGGACAAGGGAAGTGGATATCGAACACGCGGAGCCGGTGGCGGCCACCATCCGCCATGCCGATCCCGATTTGAAGGTGCGGCTCGACCAGGCCATCGGGGGTCTGCCCGAGGGATACCGAACGGTGTTTCTGATGCACGATGTCGAAGGCTTCACGCATGAACAGATCGGCTCGGCCCTGGGAATTCAGGAAGGGACCTCGAAAGCGCAGTTGAGCAGGGCCCGCGCCAAGCTACGCAACGAACTCGCAGCCTTTGCAGGAGACTGGGCCTCATGATGGATGAACGGGAAGACCGCTTCGACGAAGTCCTGCGCGATGCCGCGCAGTCCTATAACGCTCCGCCTCCGACGCCGACGGCAGAGATGTGGGAGCAGATTTCGGCGGCGCGCGCGGTACGGACTGGGGATCGGGCCGAGGGTGTCGTGCCGATGCGCCCGACCGGCCGTCCGACCGCCCGGCTGATCATGGCCATCGCCGCTATCCTGGTACTCGGCGTCCTGATCGGACGGTTCACCGCGACGGGCAAGCCGGCCCGGCTCTCGGAGCCCGGCACCATGGCCGCGGCGCCCGGTGCCGAGAAGAAGGAGAAGTCGAACATCGCCACCGAGCTCGCTACGGCCGACCATTTGAGCCAGGTGGAGACGTTCTTCACGGAGTTCGGCAGCGAGCGGGCGTCGTCCGAATTCACCGATCATGCCAAGAGCCTGCTCGGCACCACGCGTCTGCTGCTCGATTCCCGGAGGGTATCCGATCCGCGTACCCGCAAGCTGCTCGAAGACCTGGAGCTGGTGCTGGTGCAGATCGCCACGATGAATCCCAAGGACCGCGCCGAAGATCTGAACTCGATCGCCGACGGTCTCGCCCAGAATCAACTTCGGACCCGTCTGCGGAACGCGATTCCCGCAGGCCCGGCCATTCGCCTGTAAGGAGCTCCACCATGTCGATCGCCCGTAGCTTCGTTCTCGCTCTCGTTCTGGCACCGGCCGGCGCAGCGGCGCAATCCGTCTCCACCTCCATCGAGGTCAGGATTCCCGATCTGAGCTGGATCGGCCCGGTGGTCTCGAGTGCCACCGCGAGCGCCGCGGCCGCACTGGACCGGGTGGGTCCCGCCCTGGCCCAGGCCCGGGTCGCGATGAGCCACGTCGGCCCCGCCATCGCACACGCCCAGATGGGAATGGCCCGCAGTCATGCGGCCTTCGCCCGGGTGGACTTCCGGATTCAGGGGCTGCGGGTGACCGGTATCGACCTCGACGACGAGGACTCCGATGTCACGGCTCCGGCGCCCTGGGCCTCTCAGGATCCCGCCGATGCGCTCTACAAGGACGCCCGCAGCGCCCTCAACCGGGGCCGCTACGCCGAGGCGGCCGACAAGTTCGGCCAGGTCTACGTGCGGTATCCCAAGTCGGCGTATGCCGGTGATGCCTACTACTACCAGGCCTACGCACTGCGCCGTCGTGGTGGAGATACCAATCTCAAGAAGGCGCTGGACGTGCTCAGGACCCAGCGGGAGAAGGCGCCCGCGGCCAGCACCCGGAGCGATGCCGACGACCTGGCCACCCGCATCCGGGGAGACCTGGCGCGGGGTGGTGATGAGGAATCTGCCGGCGTCATTGTGGGCCTCGCCGGGCGGGCCGGCACTCTCGGCGTGCCGCCGGTGCCTGCAACGGCTCCGATGGCCCCGATGCCGGCCATGGCGGGCATGGGTCGCGGCCGGGGTGGCCATGAC
>JBEPVJ010000354.1:0-3487 GCA_041691095.1 Gemmatimonadales bacterium | reverse complement strand
GTACTGAAAATCCTGGACCCACAGGAAGATCGGCGGCGGAATCGATCCAGACACGCGACTGGGCCGAGAGCGCTCCCGCGGGAATGACCAGCTGCACTGCCCCGTTCAGTACCGAGATCCTCCCACCCGCCGTTCCGATTCTGGCGCCCAGCTTGACGTCGAGCGAGGCGTCTGCATGCTGTCCCTCGCAGGACACCGAAATGGTCACCTCCCCTGACGCACGGGTCGCTACCAAGCCGGTTCCCGTAACAGTGGCCACCTGGGGGTCGGAGCTTTGATAGACAATAGTACGACCGGTGAGCGAGTTCCCCGACGCATCCCGGGGTTGGGCGTGCAGCTGCAACGATTCGCCCACCAGCAACTCGGCGGTCGGCGGGTCGACAGTAAGCGCACCGACTGTCGGCCGCGGCGACGAGGTGGCACCGCACCCGGCGAGGATACCCAGGAGCAGGACTCTGATGTTGCGCATGGACGGGAGCGGCGAAGCGGCCGCCGGGTTGAGCTTGGAAACGCGTGTTAGCGAACCTACGCTGGGTGGGGAACGGGGTGCGGAGGTGCGCGAGAGGAAGGGAGCAGGAACGAGGGAGACGAGAGCCTCGGCCTCGACTGGTGCGGAGCCGACAGGACGTAGAGGCCATCGTCATGAACCGGAGCCGACACGCATCCGGGCAGGCCAGGTGCCACCGTCGCGGCCAGGACCAGCGCGCAGGTGCTGAGATCGTGCGCCGAGGCGGCGGTCAGCCAGCGTTCCATTCCCGAAGCCGCCGGGGCGGTTCCCAGCCGATGCTCTGCCCCGGCGTCGAGCACCGGCGCGATGGTGCCTCCGGACAACAGGGCACACAGGGTAAGAAAAGCCCCTATACGATTCACCATGTTTCAAGAGTAGGCCTTCCCGTCTTTCGCCGCACCCCTCTTGCGGTCCCAGCAATCGGGACCCATTTTGGCAGCCATGGCCTTCTCCGTGCGGCGTCTTTCGGGATTCCTCCTGCTCGCGGCACTCCTTGGCGTGACGCTGGGGTCCGGACCGCTGCACCAGCGGTCCCAGCCACATCAGGAAAAATCCTGCGCCTTCGTCGTTTGGTCCTGCGTTGGGAAGACGTCGGCGCCACCGCTCGCCACGATGCCGGTGGCGATTGAAGCGATCACTGGCCAGGTCATCGACGTTCCTGCTTCGCGTCCCACCGCCGCAGCTTCTGCTCCAGTCAGTATCCGCGCGCCACCAGCCTGATCCCGCTTTTTGGTTAGTTGACGTGGCGCCACCGCCGCTTCCTCAGGGCGTGGGGGCAACCTGTCCTGGCAATACCGGCATACTGGAATCTCATGCAACCGTGCATGTGGACGCGGGTCCGGGCCATCCTGCTCGCCCTGGTTTTCCTGGGTGAGATCGGTGGACCTGCGCTCGATGAGCTCCTCTACCATTCGAAACCCGGTACGGATCAGGTTCAGATCCACTGGGACAAGAAGAACGGCTGCGAGCGCCACGGAGATCACTGCCTTCTCGGGTCGGGCGTTGCGTTACTTCGGGTACCGCCATCCCGCACCGTTCGCCTCGAGGAAGTCGCTCTCGATCCCAAGGCCGGCGGAGTCGAATCCGCTCCGTCCGTTCCTCACTCCGTTCCGCGTCTCGACGCTCGGCCCCGCGCCCCGCCTGCCTCTCCCGCCTGACTGGCAATAACAGGTCTATGAATTTCGCCTCGGCCTTTTGGCCGCGGTCCCCACTCATGCGCGCGAGGGAGCATTATGCCCGTCGTTCTGTTCTTCGTTCTTCTTGCAGGCAACCCTACCGGAGGTCGACTGAACAGCGACCTGACCGGGGCCGTCACCGACAGCAGCAGGCATCAGCCCCTGCCGGGAGCGGACGTCGTCGTCCTCCAGGCCGGACGGACCATTACCCGTACCAACACCGATGCCTTCGGCCATTACGTGGTTCACAACCTTTCCGAAGGAAGCTTCGAGATCGAGGCCCGCAATATCGGCTACCACCCCCAGCGGTTCAGCGTGACCATCGCGGCCGGCGGCGATGCTGTGGTACGTGACTTCCAGCTTGCACCATCGCCACTCCAGCTCCAGACCCTCGAGGTGCAGGCACCAATCCCGGTGGCGATCGATACCCGCACCGGCAACCAGGTGTTCAAGCAGGACGAATATCACGGCGCGCCCAGCAGTACCACATCCCAGATCCTGCAGCAGGCGATCGCCGGAGCCGCTCGCGCTCCGACCGGCGAAGTGCACATCCGCGGCCAGCACGCCGAATACACCTACTATATCGACGGGGTCCCGGTGCCGGCAGGCGTTTCGGGAAGTCTCAACGAGCTGTTCGATCCCGCGGTCGTGAACCAGATCGAGTTCCAGACCGGCGGTTGGGATGCCGAGTATGGGAACAAGAACGTCGCGGTCGTCAACGTGAGTACCAAGGTTCCGGCCGGCGGGTTCCACGCCGACGCCTCCAGTTTCTACGGCGCATTCAAGTCGAACGGCCAGTCGCTCAACCTCAGTACCAACGCGGGCAAGCTCGGCTTCTTCCTGTCGGGCTCGCGTCAGTCTACCGACATGCGGCGCGAGCCGCTGGTGCTCGATCCCGCCACCGGGGACGTGTCCAACTTCCACAACCACGGTGAGGATCTCTTCGGCTTCGGGAAGATTCAGTATCTGCCGAGTAGCCGGGACATCGTGAACCTGGACCTCAACTGGTCTCGCACCCGATTCGGCGTTCCCTATGATTCCACCGGCGGGGTCTTCCTCGACGACCATCAGCAGGACATCAACAGCTTCCAGAATCTGGGCTGGCGGCATCAGTTCGGCGATCCGAACAAGCAGGGCGCCGATCTGTTTGCGGGGTTCTTCCACCGCAACGGCAGCCTGAAATACACACCGGGCCTCAACGACGACGCCCAATTCGTCTTCTTTCCCAACCCGACTCCCTTCAACGTGTCGGAGGATCGCTCCTTCAACACGACAGGCTTGAAGCTCGACTATACCGCCCGGCTATCGGAGCATGCTCAGATCAAGGTGGGTACGCTGTCCTCGGTTACTCGCGGCCACGAAGATTTTGTCACCACCGATCAGAACGGCAACCCGGGGCCGGCGTCGAACTCCGATCTGAAGGGGAGTGATATCGGCGTTTACGCCCAGACATCAATCGTGCCCACCGAGAAGATCGAGATTCGGGCCGGCCTTCGTTTCGACCGCCACGATGCGCCTTTCGCCGATCGGCAGAACCAGCTCAGCCCGCGCATCCGGCTGAGCTTCTTCCCCGATCCGGCCAACACCATCTGGCTCTACTACGGCCGCCAGTTCATACCGACGAATGTCGAGGACTTGAGGGCGATCACCAGCGTCGCACAAGGTGGCGTGGCCGCGACGCCCACGCTGCCGGAGCGGGATCATTTCTTCGAGCTCGGCCTGGTCCATCGCTTCCCCTTCGGCGTCGTGGCGAGGCTCTCGGCGTACCACAAGGCCAGCTCGCCCGGCATCGACGACAACACCG
>JBEPVJ010000353.1:0-3445 GCA_041691095.1 Gemmatimonadales bacterium | reverse complement strand
CCCCTACGACGCCAGGCAGATCAAGCGGTGGAAGGCAATGAAGCGGCATATCGCCCAGATTCACCTCGGGTGTGTGGCCGGAGACCTGCGTTGCCGCCGTCGCCAGCGCCAGGCGCTCCTCCACTGGGCCTACGACAGCAGAAGGATGTGAAATGATGATTTCGGCGGTCGCCTGGCTGCTGCTGGTCGCGGGAGTCTCCTCCGGCCCCGGCACGTTGTTCATCGTCGGCGGCGGGCCCCAGCCTCCGGGCCTGGTTCAGCAATTCGTGGATTTGGCCGGAGGACGGGGCCACGCCCGGATCATCGTCTTCGCGATGGCCAGCGAAGAAGGCCTGGAGAGTGGAGAATCCAAGGCGGAAGACCTGCGGCAGCTCGGCGCCGACGCACGCAACGTCTGGGTGACGCGTGACCAGGCCCAGAGCGATTCGGTGGCCCGCCTCCTGGATGGTGCCACCGGGATCTGGTTCGGGGGTGGAGACCAGGTTCGGCTGACCCGCGTGTTACGGGGCACCCGGACCGAAGCCGCGATCCACGCCCGGTTCCTGGCGGGGGCCGTCATCGGGGGAACCTCCGCCGGCGCCGCGGTCATGTCGAGAGTGATGATCACCGGAGACGAGCGCCATCCCGGCGGAGAGCGCCCCGATACGAACGTGGCCTATATGACCATCGCACGGGGCAACGTCGTCACCGACACGGGTTTTGCGCTGATCGGCAGCGCGATCATCGACCAGCACTTTCTCCGGCGCAAGCGGCACAACCGACTGATCAGCCTGGTGCTCGAGCAGTCCCCGCACCTGGGCGCGGGCATCGATGAATCCACCGCGCTGATCATCTATCCCGACGGGCATTGGAGCGTCGCCGGGGCGAGCGTGGTGGTGATCTACGATGCACGAAAGAGTGCCGTCACCGCGCCGGGCGCGCCCGCGCTCGGCGCCACCGGAATCACGATGCACGTGCTGCCCTCCGGTGCACGCTTCGATCCCAAGACCGGCGCGGCGCGGCTTCCTAACAACCCCTGAGGATCCGTGACACCTCCTCCCCGCATCAGCCCCTTCCGGCCGCATCCCTGGCATGGACTGGAGGTCGGTCCCGAGCCGCCCGATGTCCTCAATGCCTTCATCGAGATCACGCCGTTCGACCTGATGAAGTACGAGGTGGACAAGGCCTCGGGCTATCTCCGGATCGACCGGCCCCAGCGCAGCTCCTCTCAGCCGCCCAGCCTCTACGGGTTCGTGCCGAGAACCTATTGCCACGAGCGGGTGGCCAAGCTCGCGCCGTCGGCCACCAAGGGAGATGGCGATCCGCTGGATATCTGCGTGCTCAGCGAGCGCGCCATTGCCCGCAACGAGATCCTGGTGCGGGCCCGGGTCATCGGCGGCCTGCAGATGATCGATGGCGGTGAAGCGGACGACAAGATCATCGCGGTGCTGGAGAATGACTACGTCTGGGGAACCGCTCGCAACATCGGCGATGTCCCGCCGGTGCTGGTGGAACGGCTGCAGCACTATTTCCTGACCTACAAACTGGTGCCGGGTGAGCCGGTGCATGCCACCATCGGAAAGATCTACGGCCTGCCGCACGCGCGACGAGTGGTCCGGGCGGCGATGGCCGACTACACCGCGGCATTCGGCGCCTGATCGTGGACAATACCAGGCTCGAGGCGTTTAGCGACGGGGTGCTGGCCATCATCATCACGATCATGGTGCTGGAGCTGCGAGTGCCTCACGGCACCGACCTCGCCGCGCTCCGCCCCCTCGTCGGGGTCCTCCTCAGCTACGTGCTCAGCTTCGTCTACATCGGGATCTACTGGAATAACCATCATCACATGATGCACCTGGCTCCCCGGGTGAATGGTGCCGTCCTCTGGGCCAACCTGCACCTGCTCTTCTGGCTCTCGCTGGTGCCGTTCGTCACCGGGTGGATGGGCGAGAATCACTTCGCCACCATTCCTACGGCGCTCTACGGCGTGGTGCTGCTGATGGCGGGGCTGGCCTACTGGAATCTTCTGCGAGTGGTCCTCAACGCACAGGGCAGGGACTCTCTCCTCCGCCGGGCGATCGGGAACGACCTGAAAGGCAAGCTGTCCCCGGTGATCTACATGATCGCCATTGTGGCCGCGTTCTGGCGCCAGTGGATCGCGGGTATGCTCTACGTGGTGGTGGCACTGCTGTGGCTGGTGCCGGATCGCAGAATCGAGCGCGCGATTGCCGCCGAGTCGCCGGAATGACGCCCGGGCCCGCGGTAACCCGCTACGTGGCATTCCTGCGCGCCATCAATGTCGGGGGTCACGTGGTGAAGATGGACCGCTTGCGGCAATTGTTCGAGGCCATGGGCTTCTCCGGCGTCAAGACCTTCATTGCCAGCGGCAATGTGCTGTTCGACTCACCGTCCGGGGACCCCGCGGCGCTCGAATCAACGATCGCGAAGCGACTCGCAAAGGCACTGGGGTATGAGGTCGCGACCTTCGTGCGGTCGGCCCAGGCAGTGCGGCGGATCGCCGGCTCCGCGTCTTTTTCTCCGGCGGACTCCGGCGCACCCGGAACGTCGGTCTACGTGGGATTCTTCGGTGGACCGCTGTCCTCTGCCGCGCGGAAGGCGGTCCTGGCGTTCCGGACCGACCAAGACGACTTTCACACTGATCGGTGCGAGATGTACTGGCTCTGCCGGATCTCGGTGCTCGACTCCAAGGTGTCGTGGGCCCGTCTCGAGAAAGCGCTGGGCGGCCGGGCGACTTTTCGCAACATCAAGACCGTCCGTCGCATCGCGGCCACGCTCGAGGCGACGGTAATTGCGCGCCGAACGTAGCACTCCGCGCTCAAATGGGGCACACCGGCGGGCGAGCTATCTTGAAGTCCCGACTTTACCGAGGGATCCAATCTCCTTTCTACGCTGCGACGTCCTGCTTTTCGACATGGATGGAGTTCTGGTCGATTCGCGCGCTATCGTGGAGCGGACCTGGCGGCGCTGGGCGCTTCGTCATGGACTCGATGCGGAGCCGATCATGGCCATCGCGCACGGACGCCGGACTCGCGAGACGCTCGAGATCGCTGCCCCCGGCCTGAATCCCGATGTGGAAGTTGCCTGGCTCGACGCGGCGGAGCTCGCCGATTCGGAGGCCCCGGCCGCCATTCCCGGCGCGGATGCACTCTTGCGGTCGCTGCCCCGTCACCGCTGGGCGGTGGTGACGTCTGCCGGCGAAGAGCTGGCACGGAAACGGCTCAGCGCCGCGGGACTCCCGGTACCCGGACTGCTGGTGCCAAGCGAAGCGGTGGAACGCGGCAAGCCGGCGCCGGATGGCTACCTGCTTGGGGCATTCCGGCTCGGCCTGCCGGCCGCCAGGTGCATCGTGTTCGAAGACGCGCCCATAGGAGTTGCCGCGGGAGTGGCAGCGGGAATGCGGGTCGTGGGACTCGCCACCACGCACTCCGCTGCGGCCCTGACCCTC
>JBEPVJ010000352.1:0-3490 GCA_041691095.1 Gemmatimonadales bacterium | reverse complement strand
ATGTGATATCGTTCAGGACGGTGAGAGGCCGCCCGCCGGAGAGGTAGGTCTGGGTGAGCGATTGGCAGCGCAGCATGCGCGGGGCTCCACAGCGAGGAATCGTGCGAGGGACGAATGATAGTTAGGTGGGCGATGATCCTCGTGGTGCTGAGCGCGGCGTGTGGCGGACGGGATGCCTCGACCGCCCGGCCGGCTGAGCGCGCGTCAGCCCCGGCCGCCGCTGCGCCCGACCGACCGGGCATCCTCTTTCTCGGCACCAGCCTCACTGCCGGCTATGGGCTGTCTGATCCGTCGCTCGCCTTCCCCGCGTTGATCCAGGCCAAGCTCGATTCCGCCGGACGCCGCTTCCACGTCGTGAATGCCGGCATCAGCGGCGAGAGCTCGGCGGGCGCCCTGGCCCGCATCGACTGGCTGATGAAACAGGGTCACGTGGCGGTGCTGGTCATCGAGACCGGTGCGAATGATGGCCTGAGGGGCCAGGATCCCGATTCGGTGCGGATGCACATCCAGGCGATCGTGGACCGCGCGTTGCGGGAGTCGCCGCCGCCAAAGATCGTGATTGTCGGAATGGAGGCGATGCCCAACCTGGGCGCCGACTACGTGCGGCGTTTCCGAGGCATCTACCCGTCCCTTGCCGGCGCGAATCACACCGAGCTGGTGCCGTTTCTGCTGGCGGGAGTGGCGGGCATCGACAGTCTGAACCAGGGGGATGGCATTCACCCAACGGCGGCGGGGCACCGGATCGTAGCGGACAATGTGTGGAGGGTGATCGAGCGGGTGACGCGGCAGTAGCGAGGCGGAAGGGCGCCTCACTCGTGCCGTATCGCATCGATCGGTGACAGCCGCGCCGCTCGCAGCGCCGGATAGCAGCCGAACGCCAGGCCGACAGTTACCGCCGCCAATCCCGCCACCGCCACGCTCGTCAACGAGAGTCCGGCATATATGGTCGCCTGGGTGCGCGCGCGAATCACCGCGGTGGCGGCAAAGGCACCGCTTACCCCCAGCACCAGCCCGATCACGCTGCCTGCGCCGGCAATTGCCACCGACTCGGCCAGGAACTGGGTGAGGATGTCCCGACTCCTGGCGCCCACCGCCTTGCGAATGCCGATCTCGCGGGTGCGCTCCGCGACCGCTGCCAGCAGCACATTCATAATCCCCACTCCGCCGACCAGCAGCGAGACTCCGGTGATGGCGCCCATCACCAGCTTGAACACCACCATGCCGACCCGCGCCTGCTCCAGCCTTGACGAGGTCGACGACAGGTGGATCCGATCCTTCCACGCCCCGTATTTCTCGGTAAGCCGGGCCTCGAGCGCAGCTCGCACAGGAGCCACGCCTTCCAGGCTGCTCGCGGTCACAATGAGAACCGGAACGCTGGATCCGGGAATGGCCGGCAGCCCGGCACCGGTCTCGAAGGGGACGGCGATGATGGCCCGGTCGCCCAGCGTGCGGGGTGGTAGCACTCCGATCACCGTGATAGCCCGCCCGCCGACCTGGAACGACGTCCCTACAGCCTTTGCCGCGATGCCCGAGTCCGCCAGACTGCGCGCCAGCGTGTCCGACACCAGGGCCAGCGGTGCGCTCCTCGCGAGCTCGTCCGGGGTGAAGTCCCGCCCGGTCGCGATCTGCTCCGGACCGCCCTCTCCGCGGTACCATACGGCTTCGAGCAGTGCGGCACGGGGGGCACCGCTCCGTGCGGAGCCGAGCTCCACGGCGCCAGAGAGCGTGAGCCTGGCGCCGGACACGCCTTGGAGGCCCTCCACCAGCGCACGCGCCGTCGGGACGTCCAGATGAATGGTATCGGTGCGGGCAAGCCGCTGCCCGTCCACCGTTCGGTTGAGATCGGCCGTCAGCGAGAGCGCGTGAAGTTCGGTGGTCTTCTCGATCTGGGAACGGGCGAATCGCTCCAGCCCATCTCCGAGTGACAGCACCGCGACCAGCGACGCCGATCCCATCACGATTCCCAGGGTGGATAGCGCGGTGCGAAGCGGGTTGGCCGCCAGTGTGTCCAGACCCACCAGGATCGATGCATAATGTTGGGTGCGCGGCATGGGCCTCGTACGACCTCCTCATGGCTCCGGTTTCAGCGCTGCTGGCATTGTGTCCACCGGGACCCTAAGCTTGTGTCATGAGCTTCCTCGATACCAACAAAGACCGGGCGGCGCTGATCATCGGGCTGCTCGCGATCGGTTTGGCGGTCGCGCTCTTCCCCTACGCCAGCGGTTTGCTCGGCGCGCCGGTGCTCTATGTGCTGTTCCGGCCGTTCCATCGAGCGCTGTCGAAGACCATTCCGCGTTCGGCGGCGGCCGGGCTCGCCATTCTCACCGCGTTTCTCCTCATCGTGGTGCCCGGCGTGTGGCTCATCGGCATGCTGGTGGGCCAGGCCCAGGGTGTCGCCAAGAGCCTGGTGAACAGCCCGCTGCTGGACCGGCTCTCGAATCTGCAGATCGGTCAATTTGCGCTGGGACCGGAGCTGGCGGGCATCGGCCGCTCGATCATCGGATGGATGGGCGACAGCGCCCTGGGCTTCATCGGCACCGCCACGCACTTCACCCTGAATCTGTTGTTCTCGTTCTTCGGGCTCTACTACCTGCTGATGGCGCCCGATGGCGGCTGGAAGGGCATCCGGAATTTTGTGCCATTCTCCGACCGCAACGCGGAGAGCCTGAAGGAACGGTTCAAGGCGGTGACGATGGGCACCATCGTTGGCACCGGGCTTACCGCGCTGATTCAAGGCATCGTCATCGGGATCGCCTTCTGGCTCACCGGCCTCAGTAACGCGGTGTTCTGGGGTGTCGTCACGGTCGTCTTCGCCATCATGCCGGTGGTCGGCTCGGGTATCATCTGGATTCCGGGCGCCATCTCGCTGGCGCTGGGCGGCCATACCGCGGGCGCGGTCATCCTGGCCATCATCGGGGTGCTCGCCGGCCAGGTCCATACCCTGATCGGACCGGCGGTCACCCGTCGCTACGCCGAGATTCACCCGATGATCACGCTGGTGGGCGCCATCGCCGGGGTGAGCTACTTCGGTTTGATCGGGTTGCTGATCGGGCCGCTGGCGCTATCCTATTTCTTCGAGCTGATCCGGATGTACAAGGAGGAGTATCTCGCGGCGTGAATGACGCCCGCTTCTCTCGGCGGGTTATGATTTTCTGGGCCTTCGCCGCGGTGTACGTGATCTGGGGCTCGACCTACCTGGCCATCAGGGTGGTGGTTACCTCGATGCCGCCATTGCTGGCGGGCGGCACCCGGTTTCTCTTCTCCGGCGCGATTCTCTACCTCTGGGCCCGGGGGCGCGGTGTGCCGGCTCCCGCGCCCCGGCTCTGGGCCTCTGCCTTCCTGCTGGGTAGCCTCTTCTTCATGATCGGCAACGGCGGGGTGTCGTGGGCGGAGACCCGGATTCCGTCGGGGCTCACCGCGTTGCTCGCCGCGACCTCTCCCCTCTTCACGGTGCTCTTCGAGAGCAAACGGGGCGGCTGGAGCCGCCCGC
>JBEPVJ010000351.1:0-3502 GCA_041691095.1 Gemmatimonadales bacterium | reverse complement strand
GTCTCAGGACATGCCGCATGCACCAGGTCGCGAAAATGGGTGAGGATCGGCTTGGCGAAATCGGCCGCCTTTGCGATGTACGCATCGACGCGGGGGTCTCGCTTGCCCATTGCGGCCTCGGTGGGGAGCGTTTCTGAGCGACCGGAGGATTGTACCGGGTCCTCGCGGATCTTGACAGGCCCGCTTTACCGCCGAGCCGGACCGCACGCCCCTCAGCACCAGGTGGAGCTCGCAACGGTTCTCGAGGCCTCGGACAAAAAGCGAGGGCGGTCTTTCGACCGCCCTCGCCCACTTGCCGGGACCTCACCCGAGGTGTGTTACTGGTTCTGCTCCCGCTCCCGGCCCTTTTCGATGGTACTCGTGACGCTGGTGCGGGCCTTGTTGCGCATGATCTCGAGCTTGAAGCTGTCGCCCGGCTCGTAACTGCGGAGAATTCTGAGGAAGCTGTTGGGCCCGGTGGCCTTGCGGCCATCGACGCTCAGGATGACGTCGCCGCTCTTGAGCCCCAGGGTGGACTCCTTGGGCACGCTGATCACCAGGACTCCGTCGGTGGTGCCGAAGTAGGCGCCGAGGTCGGCGTTGAGCGGTGCCAGCTCGAGGTCGGCCAGGGGGCCGCCCATCATGAACGAGTAGGCAAAGCCGCCGCCGGGAAGATCCTCGCTGGAGAAGGTGCCGCCGCCGAACGGCGTCCGCTTCATCATGACGCCGGGGATGCGATCGAATTCGGCGCCATCGCCGAAGCCGTTGCTGGAGAACACCGGCTCGTTACCGGTGACCAGTGACACCGTTTTCCGGGCGCCTCCGCGAAGGTACTCGACCGAGACGGTCTCATTGGCCTTGAGCTGAGAGGCCAGCTCGACCAGCCGAACCCCGGGCAGCGATTCGTCCTCGCCGGCGCGGATGTTGTCGCTGGCCGTGAGGGACTTCCCGTTGAACTTCGTAATGACATCGCCGCTCTTGATCCCGGCCTTGGCGGCCGACCCGCCTGGCGTCACCGAGAGGACACTGGCGCCGATCGAATCGGTTTCGCTGGCGCGCATGTCCACGCTCACGCCCAGCCGGTAGCGGCGCTGGGTGATGACGCGCATACGGTCGCGGATGACCTCGGGGCCGTCGCCGCCATCGATGTAAATCTTGGGCCGGGTACCCGGCTGGCGCTCCTGGGCGAGCAGGCCGGCGGGCAGCGCCGACGCCGCGGTGAGCGCACTCAATGCAAGCAATCGAACCGACATGGTATCACTCCTCAAAGGCTCAGAATCCCACTGCTCTGGCACGCGTCGCGTGCACGTCCACCAGCGCGTTGAGCAGACCGACGCGCTCACGCCAGAGCCGCAAGGCGGTTTCCTGCCGCACGCTCTGGTCCATCGTGTTCACCAGCTGGAGCTGATCGTCTACCCGGGCCAGCCGGTCTTCGAGCGACGCGGCGACGACCGCCGTCCGTCCATCGGTGATGTGCTGGTCGGGGTTGTAGGCCTGGATGGTGCCCTCGAGCGAGCGGGAGCTCGCGATGATCGAATCGAGCTCCTGCTGCTCCGCCATCTGGCGGGCAATGGCGTCTTCCGGGCCGGGGCCGCGGGTTAGCACCACCGCCAGCGCCAGCGCGGCCGCCGCGGCCGCGCCCCCGGCGGAGAACACCACCCAGCGCTTGCGACGCCGGTCGGCGCGGGCACCGGCGCGGATCTCGGCAAAGCGATTGCGCGCGGGCTGCAGGGCGGGGAGGGCCCGCAAGCGCGCCACCCGCTGATCCAGACGGTCGAGCTCGGCGCGGCAGAGCTCGCAGGCGGCGGCGTGATCGCGCCAGCCGGCCACGCCCGGCTCGAGGCCCGGCTCGCGCACCGCGAGGAGCTGATCCACGGTCAAGTGCGTCATGCGGGCACCTCTTCACCCAGCCAGCGGCGGAGCCGCGTGTGGGCCCGGGCCAGCTGCGACTTCGAAAAGCTCACCGTCTTGTCCATCATGCCTGCAATCTCTTCGTGAGTATATCCCTCGACATCGTGCAGCCAGACTACCGCCCGGGACGTTTCGGAGAGCCGCTCCAGCGCGGTCTCCAGATCCATCCGCAACGCCGTGTCTTCCCGCTTGAGGGGGGTGATATCGTCCTGCAGCTCGTCGGTCTGGCGGTACTTGTTCCGCCGCAGGCGCATCAGCGCCTTGCTCGACGCGATGGTCCGAACCCAGCCCCACAGGCTGCCGTCTCCACGGAAGCGGCCGATGCTGCGGAAGACTTCGAGGAAGGTTTCCTGGAGGACGTCTTCGGCGTCTTCGGTGGTCCGGCAGATCCGCCGGGCCAAGTTGTATACCGGCGCCTGGAAGGCGCGATAGAGCGCCTCCTGAGCTGCCGGGTCTCCCGCTTTGACACGCGGGAGCACGGCGTCGGCATCAGCGAGCCGGAAGAGATCCATGGTCAGGGTCCTGGTCAGCACGATCGTAAAGATGCGGGGGGGGAGGGGATAGTTGCATGTCCGAGCCGAAGGGTGAGGAGCCAAGAGGCCGAAGCATTGCCTGATTATTATGAATCATTAATAAAATGGACGTCCAATCCGCTCGAGGACGGTCTCGCAGACCCGGACGTGCCCGGTTTCGCGACTGGCCGGGCCGAAGAGGCACCCGCGGAAGCTGAGCGCCTGACCGACTAGATTTCTCCCATGGCCGGTACCATACCCCACACTTGGTTGCATCATCTCGCTGATGAAGCGGATGCGGCCTTCCTTTATCGGGAGCTCGCGCTGGCTGAGGCCGATCCGGCCCGGGCGCGGATCTACAGTCACCTCTCCGACGTCGAGGACCGGCACGTGGCGGCGTGGCGGCGCCTGCTGGCGGAGCAGGGTCACGAGGTGTTGCCGCCGGGTCCGTCGTTCCGGGCGCGCACCATGGCGTGGCTTTCCCGGCGGTTCGGGACCGGGTTCCTCTTGCCGATGCTCCTGGAGGAGGAGGGGCGCGAGGTAAAGAGCTACCTCGACCTCTATCGAGAGGCGCCTGATGGAGCGGCCGGCCCGACCGCGCTGACGCTGGCTCGCGAATCGAAGGGCCATGCGGAAGAGTTGTCCGGGCTGGTCAAAGGCAGCAGTGCTGAACCCTGGCACCGCACCGGAGCCGGCGGTTTTCTCCGCAACGTGGTGTACGGCTTCAACGATGGGCTCACCGCAAATTTCGGATTGGTTGCCGGGATGGTGGGGGCGCAGTCTGGGCTCGGCGGCGGAGCCACGCACGCGGTAGTGGTGGCCGGCCTTGCGGGCATGGCGGCCGATGCGCTCTCGATGGGGTCATCGGGCTACCTGGCCGCCAAGAGCGAGCGGGAAGTATTCGAGCACGAGATCGCGATGGAAAAGGAAGAGATCCGCCTGATGCCTGAGCTGGAGCTGGAGGAGCTGTCGCTCATCTACCAGGCCAAGGGCATACCGGAAGAGCAGGCCAGCAATCTCGCCACCGCGGTGATGGCGGATCCGGCGCGGGCGCTGGAGGAGAAGGTTCGCGAGGAGCTCAAGATCGGTGAGGCGTCGAG
>JBEPVJ010000350.1:0-3502 GCA_041691095.1 Gemmatimonadales bacterium | reverse complement strand
CTTCCAGGGCGGTCCCCCACGCCGACTCCGACAGCGCGTGGGTGTCGATGCCCAGAAACAGCGGGCCGTCGATTCCCGCGTGGGCCCGGTGCTCACAGATGGCCTGCGCGATGGCGAGGATATGCGATTCGGTGAAGCTGCGGTCCAGCGAGGTGCCGCGATGACCCGAGGTGCCGAACGACACTCGCTCGGCGGGCACCGCCGGATCGGGAAGCGCCGTGAAGTAGGCGCTGACCAGGCGGGGGATATTGGCCAGCATCTCCGGGCTGGGAGGCCGGCCGGCTCGCGGGTCGATGGCCATATGCTTAGAGCGCCGGCGTGTGCCACCCGCCCACTGAGGCGGTGAGCGCATCGGCCTCGGCCGGGCCCCAGGTGCCCGGCTCGTATTCGTAGAGTGGCGTCACGTTGCCCAGTACCGGCTGGACTACCGCCCAGGCCGCTTCGACCGCGTCCTCCCGGGTGAACAGTGTCGGATCGCCCTCCATCGCCTCTCGGAGCAGCCGCTCGTAGGCGTCCATCTCCCCCTGGGGGTGCCGCACCACCTCGAATTCGGTCGGCTCCGAAATCAGCTGGTCACCGGGATGTTTGATCCGGGCCCCGATTGCGATGGTCACTTCGGGGCTGAGCTGGAACCGCACGTAGTTGGCATCACGGGACCCGAGCTTGATCGAGGGCGGACGCTTGAGCGTAACCCGCACCTCGGTGGTGGTCGCGGTGAGGCTCTTGCCGGCGCGAACCAGGAACGGCACGCCTTCCCAGCGCCAGGAGTCGATCATCAACCGCACCGCGGCGAACGTCTCCACCATCGAATCCGGGGCGACATCCGCCTGGGCGCGGTAGCCGCGGAATTGGCCGCGCACCACGTCGTCGGCCGTCAGTGGGCGAATCATCCGGAATACTTTCACCTGCTCGTCGCGAATCGACTCGGGGTAGTGGAAATCGGGCGGCTCCATCGCGAGAAAGCCCACCACCTGCAGAATATGATTCTCGATGACGTCCCGGATGGCTCCGACTTCCTCATAGAACTTGCCGCGCCCTTCGACCCCGAATTGCTCGGCCAAGGTGATCTGGACGCTCTCAACCTGGTGCCGGTTCCAGATCGGCTCCAGAAACGAATTGGCAAACCGGAACACTATGAGATTCTGGACCGGCTCCTTGCCGAGATAGTGATCGATCCGGAAGATGTCCGCCTCGCTGAACACCCGGTGCAGCGTCTCGTTTAGCGCCTGGGCCGACTCGAGGTCGCGGCCGAAGGGCTTCTCCACGACGATCCGGGCACCCGTGGCGCAGCCGGAGCGCCCCAGCCCTTCGGCCACCACGCCGAACATCGCCGGCGGAATCGCCAGATAGTGCAGCGGATGCTGTGCCGGACCCAGTGCGGCACGCAGCCGCTCGTAGGTGGCCGCCTCGCCGTAATCGCCGCCCACGAACTGGAGGCGGGATTGGAGCAGCGCAAAGGCCGCGGGGTCGACGCCACCGGCCTTTTCGATGCTTTCATGCGCCCGGGCGACCAGCTGCTCGAGCGTCACGCCGGGGCGCGCAACCCCGATGACCGGCATGTCGAGGTTGCCGCGCTTGGCCATCGCGTGGAGCGCCGGAAAGATCTTTTTGTAGGCCAGATCACCGGTGACCCCGAAGAGCACCAGCGAGTCGGAGCGGGGCGGGGTCATGCGCCGGCACCCTTCTCGACGTGCCCGCCGAATTCGAAACGCATCGCCGAGAGCACCCGGTTCTGAAAGTCGGCCTCGCCGCGCGAGCTGAATCGCTCGAACAGCGCCGCGGCCAGCACATTGGCAGGCACTGCTTCGTCGATCGCGGCGTCCAGGGTCCAGCGCCCCTCGCCCGAATCCGACACCCGTCCGGCGAACTTCTCCAGCGACGCGTCGCCGGCGAGCGCCGAGGCGGTCAGGTCCAGGAGCCAGGACTGGATGACGCTGCCGCGACGCCACAGCTCGGTAATGTCGGCCAGGTCAAAGTCGTACTGATAAAATTCCGGATTGCGCAGCGGAGTGGTCTCGGCATCTGCCGCATGAGTGCTCTTTCCGATGCCGGCATGCTTGAGGATGTTGAGGCCTTCGGCGTATGCGGCCATCAGCCCGTACTCGATGCCGTTGTGAACCATTTTGACGAAATGACCCGCCCCGTGTGGCCCGCAGTGGAGATAGCCGAGTTCGGCGGTGCTCTTTCGCTGCTCCCGGCCGGCGGTGGCGGGCAGAGTCCCTTGGCCCGGCGCCAGCGTCTTGAAGATGGGATCCAGCCGCTTCACCACCTCGGGTTCCCCACCAATCATCAGGCAATAGCCGCGATCCCGGCCCCAGACACCTCCGCTGGTGCCGCAGTCGATGTAGTGCAGCTGTTTGGCGGCAAGCCGTTCGGCGCGCTGGATGTCGTCGCGGTAGTATGAGTTTCCGCCGTCGATGAGAATGTCGCCGGGGGCAAGCCGGGCCACCAGCGACTCGAGCGAGGCATCCACCACCGCTGCCGGCACCATGAGCCAGATAGCCCGCGGCTGGCCCAGCTTGGCGACTAGCTCATCGAGAGAAGCCGCCGGCACCGCGCCCTGGTCGGCCATTGCCTTGATGGCATCCGCGGACACGTCGTGCACCACGCATTGGTGCCCACCATCCATCAGCCGCCGCACCATGTTGGCGCCCATGCGGCCCAGTCCGATCATCCCGATTTGCATGCATGCCTCCGCGGCCCAGGAGAAGAAAGCGGGGGCCGGGCTGCATTATACTCGCGTCGAAGAGAAGGAAGAATCTGGTGGAGCGGGCGGGCATGGAATGGGGCTGAAACTGCGAGAGGCGCCGGTCGGAATCGAACCGACGAATGGAGGTTTTGCAGACCTCTGCCTTACCACTTGGCTACGGCGCCGATGGCCATAAAGTGCCACGGCACATAGACATCCGCAAGTCGCGATCAGGCCCGCGGCACCCTCCGAGTCCCGGTTTCCTGATTGACGCGCACCGCCGCCGCGATCGCGGCGCTCACCTGTTCCGGCGAGCCCTCGCCCGCCTTGAGTCGCATCAGATCGAGCCGCAATCGTTCCAGGGCACCGATCACCCGGGTGAGCTCTTCCTGCTGGCCCGGCTCGTCCCGCAGCTCCTCGACCCGGCAGCACAGCTCATCGCCGACTTCGGGAAGTTGTTCGAATCGCGCCTGCAGCTCCAAGGGGAGCTCGTTGAAGAGCTTGATCGCGCCGGCCTCGAGCATCCGCTCGGCTGGCTTGCTGTCGGGGCGGGGTGACGCATTGACCGGACGCAGGCCGAGGCTCGCCAGACGAAATATCAGTCCGCCGAATGGCCCCGAAAGAATTCGCAGCCAGTCTTCCTTGGTCCTTCGGAGCTCGGAGGAAAACTCTTTGCCGTATACCGCGCGGGATTCTTCCGCCAGTACGCGAGCCTCCAGCGCCGCCGCCGCGCGGACGTCTTCGATGGAGAAGCCGGCGCGCACGGCGCTTCGGGCCGTGCGAAAGAGAAAGGCCGGTGGCCAGAATACGGAG
>JBEPVJ010000349.1:0-3510 GCA_041691095.1 Gemmatimonadales bacterium | reverse complement strand
GTGTCGAATGGCGGCTCGAGCAGCTGGACCAAGGCTTCATCCCGGCGCACCAGGTGATGGTCGACCGCCTCCATTGCCTGGCGGGACCGCTCGGGATTGCCGGCCCCGGAAAGCACCGCCCAGCTCTGGGATATCGAATCGATCCGGCACTCGGTATTGGTGGCGGAGCCGAGCGGCGTGCCGTCGTCGAAGTAGGCCCGGCGGTACCACTCGCCGTCCCATCCGTGCAGCTCGATATTCTCCTGGAGCCCCGCGGCATCGTGCTCGCACTTATCGGCAAAGGTGGTGTCGCCGCGGGCGCGCGCCAGGCCGGCAAAGCGGGTTAGGACGTCGTACAGGAACCAGCCCAGCCAGACGCTCTCGCCCTTGCCCTTGATGCCGACCAGGTTCATCCCGTCGTTCCAGTCGCCCGAGCCGATCAGCGGCAGCCCGCGCTCTCCGAACCGGAGGCCCCGGCGGATGGCGCGCACGCAATGCTCATAGAGCGGGGCCGACTCCTCTGACGGAATCGGCAGATCGTAATAGGAATCCTCCTCCGGATTGAGCGGGCGGCCTTCGATGAAGGGCGCCGACTCGTCCAGCACGCCGGTGTCACCGGTGGCGCGGACGTACCGGCAGACTGCCAGCGGAAGCCAGAGGAAGTCGTCGGAGCAGCGGGTTCGCACGCCGCGGCCCGACGGCGGATGCCACCAGTGCTGCACGTCGCCCTCGATGAACTGGCGTCCTGCCGCGCGCAGCAGGTGCTCGCGCACCAGACCGGGCTCGGCATGGATCAGCGCCATGACGTCTTGGAGCTGATCCCGGAACCCGAACGCCCCCCCGGACTGGTAGAACCCGCTGCGGGCCCAGAGCCGGCAGACCAGGATCTGATACACCAGCCAGCCATTGGCGAGCAGGTCAAGCGCCGGATCCGAGGTCGCGATCTGGACCGCGCCAAGGGTCCGGTTCCAGTAGGCCCAGACCGCTTCCAGCGCCCCCCGCGCCGCGGCGGAGCCGCCGTAGCGCTGCACCAGCCGGCGGGCATCCTCGGTATCGCGGCCCATGCCCAGCACGAACACCAGCTCGCGGTCCTGGCCGTCGGCCAGCTCAAAGGGGACCTGGATCGCGGCGCAAGGATCCAGCGCGGCCCCGACGCGCCCGGACAGCCGGACCCGACTCAGCGCTGCCGGGTTAGCGGTCGAGCCGTTGCGGCCCAGAAACTCGGCACGATCGCCGGTGATGCCGGGATTGGCTTCGTTCACGGCGAAGAAGGCGGTGCGATTGCCGAAGGCGGGGTTGTAGCGGTTGCGGGCGAAGATCGCCCCGGTGGCGGGATCGCTTTCGGTGATGACGTGCATCGTGGACTTCGCGGCCAGGTCTCCCAGCACCCATTCCACGTATCCGGTGGCGCTGATGCGGCGCGAGCGGCCGGAGCGATTGCGCACCGTGAGCACCGCGAGCTTGACCGGGGCGTCCAGCGCCACGAACACCTGGAGCTCGGAGCCGATCCCCGCCTCGCTGTGATCGAACACGCTGTATCCGAATCCATGGCGCGTGCGGTACGGCGTGGCGCCGCGCGCCGGCAGGGGCGTCGGAGACCAGAACAGTCCACTTTCGTCGTCTCGAAGGTAGAAGGCCTCCCCGCTGGGGTCGGAGACCGGATCGTTCTCCCAGGGCGTGAGCCGGGACTCGTGAGCGTTCTCTCCCCAGGTATACGCCGAGCCGCTCTCCGAGATGACCGACCCGAACCCCGCGTTCGCCAGCACGTTGACCCAGGGCGCGGGGGTAACCTCCCCGGGCGCGGTGCGGACGATGTATTCCCGTCCGTCGGCGGTGAAGCCGCCTAACCCGTTGGCGAACAGGAGGTCGCTCTGGGGCGTCTCTCCCGATGCCCGCACCGGCTCGCCGCGATACGCGCGTCCGGGCGTGAGCCGCGGAATCGGCGCCTCGCCGGTGCGCCGGCGCGCCACCTGCTCCGCGAGCGGCCCCATGGTATCGGTGAGCACCACCCGGGCCACCGCCTGCACCAGGATGCGGTCCTCGTTGGAAATCTGTTCGGCCGGACGCACGAAGATCCCGCCGGAGCGATCGGTGACGTTGGGCCGGATGCTGGGAGCAATGAGCCCCATGATCTGTTCGTGCAGCACCTGCCGGTATCCCGAATGGTCCTCATTCCAGATCACCAGGTCCACCGCCAGACCCTTGAGCCGCCAGTACGCATGCGCCTGCACCAGCCGGCGCACCAGATCGATGTTTTCCGGGTCCGACACCTGCAGCAGCACGATCGGCAGGTCGCCACTGATGGCAAACCCCCAGAGCCCCGACTGGCTGCGCCGATTCCTGACCAGGACGCCGGGGTCGGCGCGGAGCGCGGCGTGAGGGAAAAGGACCGAGCCGGCCAGGCGCCCATAGACCTGGGCGTCCGCCTCGGTGGCATTGAGCTGGCGCAGCACGACCTGGCTGTGGGTCCAGGCCAGATCGAACACCCGATCGGCCAGCCGCCGGTCGTGATACTTGTCCACCAGCGCCAGGCATCCGTCGCGGGACTCGCTCAGCCCGGTGACGATGTTGACGGTGGCCGATTCCTCCGGCTCGAGCGCGATCTGAACCCGGATCGCGACGATGGGGTCGAGGACCGAGCCTTCACTCCCTCCGAGCGCCCCCGGGGCGATCATGGCCGACGGCGCGGTCAGGGAATTTCCCCGCCCAATGAAATCCGCGCGACTGGTTTCATACGACATCTCGCCTGACTGGCCGCCATGGACCGCCATCAGGTTGCACATCCAAGGCACCGGATCGGCAGAGGAGCGGGGCCGCCGGGTACAGACGATGGCTTGCCGCTGGCGAAGGATTTCGGTCTGGATGAAGAGATTGCTGAACGCCGGATGCAGGGAATCCGCCGCGGGTGGCGCCAGCACGACTTCGGCGTAGCTGGTGATCTCGATGACGCGCCTGGTACGGCTGTGGTTGGTGAGGGTAAGCCGGCGCAGCTCGATATCGTCCTCGGGTGAGACCGCGATTTCGGTGTGGGTTTCGATATCGTGGTCGCGGCGGCGGAACTCCGCGCGGGCCTCGGAGAGGATCGCTTCATAGCTCTCCCCCCTCGCCCGGGTCGGCTGGAACGCAGACGACCAGACGAATCCGCCGGCGACATCCCGCAGGTAGCAGAAGGATCCCCAGTTGTCGCGGGTCCCGTCCTCGCGCCAGCGGGTTACCGCCATGTCGCGCCAGCGGCTGTAGCCGCCGCCGGAGTTGCTCACCATGACGTGGTAGCGCCCGTTGGACAGGAGCTGGACTTCCGGGACCGGCGTCGAGGGGCTGGCGACCACCCGGATCGACGATTCCGGCTCGCCGCTGACGGGACCGTGCTCCGCCACTTCGGGGGTGTGGGGATGGAAGGCGGTGGCCTTGGGCACCCGTTCCTGCAGCAGAAGGGCGCTGGCCTTGAACCGCGCGTCGGCGTCGAAGCGTTGCTGCATGGGCCGGCCCTGCAGCAACCAGTCGAGTGCCAGCAGGCTCATCCCCTCATGG
>JBEPVJ010000348.1:0-3514 GCA_041691095.1 Gemmatimonadales bacterium | reverse complement strand
GAGACAGCATCAGAACGGGTTTCTGGCGCTCAAGGGAGATACGCCGCCCGGAGAGGCCGGCGAATTTTTCCGGGAAGTCGACTGGGGCCGCACCAAGGCGTATGCGCTCGGCCTGGGGGGTATCTATCTGAATCGGCGAGCGCGCGAGGGCCAGGGCATCGTTTCCCCGGAAAACGCGGAGCTCGTGGCCAATTCGATCCGGAACGGCCTTCGGGGATTGTCAGACCAGGCGTCGGGCCGCACGGCGGTGCGAGACGTCAAGCTCAAGGAAGAGATCTATCAGGGTCCGGCGATGATCGACGCGCCGGACCTTCTGGCGCTGTTCGAGCGGGGGTATCGCGCCTCCTGGACGACGGGGCTCGGGGGGATCGGGGCGGGAGTGTTCGAAGACAACACGAGGCGCTGGAGCGGCGATCACATCGTGGACCCGACGCTGGTACCCGGCATACTGTTCATGAACCGGACCTTCCGCTCGGAACAGCCCCGCATGATCGACCTGGCCCCGACCATCCTTGGGGCGCTGGGGGTGCCGGCCGGGCCGGAGATGGAGGGAGTGAACCTGCTGCGATGAAGACCCTCGTGATCGGGCTCGACTGCGCTGCGCCGGAAATTCTGCTGGGCGATGAGCGCCTGGTGAACCTACGCAGACTGATGGCGGCCGGCGCGTACGGGCGCCTGGAGAGCGTGATTCCCCCGATCACGGTGCCGGCCTGGATGTGCCTGGCGACCAGTCAGGATCCCGGTACGCTGGGCGTGTACGGATTCAGGAATCGCACCGATCACAGCTATGCAGGCCTCTCGATAGCGAACTCGCGCTCGATCCAGGAGCTCGCCATCTGGGACCAATTTGCGCGCGAGGGCAAACGCTCGGTCATCATCGGTGTGCCGCCTTCCTATCCCCCCCGCAATGTGAATGGCATCTGCGGCGGATGCTTCCTCACTCCCGATCCGGCCAAGGACGAGTACACCTATCCGGCGCACATCAAGCAGGAACTCGAGGCGCTGGTCGGAGAGTACGAAGTCGACGTGAAGGGTTTTCGCACCGGGAACAAGGCGTGGCTGCGCGATGGAATCTTCCGGATGAGCCGCAAGCTGTTCCAGGTGGTGAGGCACTACGTGAAAGCGGTGGACTGGGACTACTTCCAGTTCGTGGACATCGGGCTCGATCGGGTGCAGCACGGGTTCTGGCGCTATCACGATCCGCTGCACGTGCTCCACGAGCCGGGGAGCGAGTTCGCGAACGTGATCCGGGACTATTACCTGCACCTCGACGAAGAAATCGGCAGGCTGCTCGAGCTGCTCGATGACGACACGGTGGTCCTGGTGACGTCCGACCACGGCGCACGCCGGCTCGATGGCGGCTTCTGCGTGAACGAGTGGCTGATTCGGGAAAAACTGCTCACCCTCACGGAATACCCCAAGCAGATCACGCCGTTCGGAAAGCTGTCGGTGGACTGGGGAAAGACCCGGGTGTGGAGCGAGGGGGGCTACTACGCCCGAGTCTTCTTCAATGTGAAGGGACGAGAGCCTGAGGGCACGGTGGACCCTTCGGAGTACGAAAGCTTCCGGGACGAGATGAAGGCACGGCTGGAGGCGACGGTGCCGGGTACCCTGGTGTTCAAGCCGGAAGAGATCTATCGCACCGTGCACAATGTGGCGCCGGATCTGATCGTGCATTTCGGCGCGCTGGCATACCGCTCCATCGGCGGGGTGGGTTACTCCGAGCTGTTCGTCCAGGAGAACGACACCGGCCCCGACGACTGCAACCACGCCCAGTATGGTGGCTTCATCCTCGCCGGGCCGGGCTGGCCGTCTCTGGGAGAGCTCCAGGGAGTCCGCCTGCTAGATCTCGCGCCAACTCTCCTCGAGCTCTCCGGCTCGGACGTCCCGTCGACGATGCAGGGGACCTCGCTGGCCGGCGGGCGGGCGGGCAACGACAAAGTAGATGAAGATGGAGAGCGGATCATTCGGGAACGGCTGAGCGGGCTCGGGTACCTCGGGTGACCGGTTACATGTAGCCGTCCCGGCGCAGGGTCTCGAGCCCGCCACCATCCTCCGCGTCCTGGGCCCTGCCCGACCGCTCCGCCACCCTCGCAAACTGTCCGCTGCGCAGCTCCTCGATGATTTCCCGTGGGGTGCGCGCCTCCGACTGGACCGGCCGGGTGCATGGTGCGCAGCCCAGCGACCGGTACCGGGTGCCCGCGCCCTGGTTGTAGTAGAGCGAGACCGTGGGAATCTTCTCGCGGTCGATGTACTCCCAGATGTTCAGCTCGGTCCAGTCCAACAGGGGGTGGATCCGAAGGTGAGTGCCTGGGGCGAAATCCGTCTTATACTGATTCCAGAATTCGGGCGGCTGCTCACCGACCTCCCATTCGTTCCGCGCCGAGCGGGGGGAGAAGTAGCGTTCCTTCGATCGGCTGCCTTCTTCATCGGCGCGGACGCCCACGATCACTCCGGTATACGCCTCGCGGTCGGGATCCGGCTGGTAGAGACCGGTCTCAGGGTTCATCCGCAGCCTGGGCCCTTCCCCGCTCAGCGTACGGGCCAGGGCCTCGGTCTTGAGCACGCCGCAGCAACCGATGCGGTCCAGCGCGCTGTCGGGAAAGGTCCTGCTCTCGGCCAGCGCCGCGTCGTTGCGGCCTACCACCATCGGCAGCCGCCACTCGCGCGCGAGCCGATCACGATGGGCAATCATCTCGGGAATCTTGAACGACGTGTCGATGTGCACCAACGGAAAAGGAACATGCCCGAAGAACGCCTTCCGGGTGAGCCACAGCATCACCGTGCTGTCCTTGCCAATCGACCAGAGCATGCAAAGGCGGGGAAAGCTGGCGTACGCCTCCCGGAGCAGGTGGACGCTGAGCGCTTCCAGACGGTCGAGCTGATCCATCGGCTTCATTTCGCGGCTCCCCGGCGGTCCAGGGCCTCGAGAATCCGACGACCCGATTGCTCGACAGTTTCCCGGCTGGTATCGATGGTCACTTCGGGTGCCAGGGGCGGCTCGTAGGGATCGTTGATCCCGGTGAAGTTCAGGACTTCTCCCCGCCGGGCGCGAGCATACAGACCCTTGGTGTCCCGCGTCTCGCACGCCTCGAGCGGCGTCGCCACATACACCTCGATGAAGGAGGCGCAGGTTTCCCGAACAAACTGCCGCCCGGCGGCATAGGGGGAGACGAATGATGCGATCACGAAGATTCCATTGGATTCGAGCCGACTGGCCAGGTATCCCACGCGGCGGACGTGCTCATCGCGCTCCTCGCGGGTGAATCCGGTCGCCGGGAACAATTTTCGCACCGTGTCGCCGTCGAGGCGCTCGACCGGAAGCCCGCGGCGTCTCAGCTCTCCGGCCACCCAGTCGGCCACTGTGCTCTTTCCGGAACCCGAGAGGCCGGTCAGCCAGACCACCGCGGGGGGAATCCGCTGCTTTCCCCAGGAGAGACGATCCCAGATCCGCTCGTGGCCCCAGAACAGCAGCAGCTTGGAGACGAACTCGATGGCGCCCACCGTCAGCGAC
>JBEPVJ010000347.1:0-3515 GCA_041691095.1 Gemmatimonadales bacterium | reverse complement strand
AACCGTGCGGCTCCGGATGCGGCGGAGATCGATGGTGCCGCTGACCGCCTCCTCCAGCGGGCGGGTAACCGCGACCACCATGTCCCGGGGCTCGAAGGCGGCGCCCCGCGCCACCACCGCGATGCGGGGGAAGACCGCCTCGGGATAGGCCCCGGCCGGCAGCGTCCGCATGGCGTAGAGTCCCGCGGCGGTGAGCAGGGCCAGCCCGAGATATACCGCCGGCTTTTCCCGCTGGAAGAGCCCGGTCAGGCTCATGGCTTGTCCGCCTTGGTCGAATCCGGCTTGGTGGGGACCACCCGCATGCCGTCGGCCAGGCCGAACGCCCCCGAGGTCACCACGATTTCACCCGGCTTGAGCCCGGCCTTGATCTCGGCGCGCCCGCTCCGGCGGGTTCCCACCGTCACGTTCCGCACCCGGGCCAGTGTGTCGTGCTCCACCACGAAGACACTGAGCGAATCGCCCACCACCACGATCGCCGAATCGGGCACCACGACCGCGTGGCGGCTGTTGCCGGTAGTCACCAGCGCGGTGGCGCCGGTGCCGGCGCGGAGCTCCCCTTGCGGGTTAGGTATCCTGATCACCACTTGCGCCGCGTTGGTCAGGGAGTCCACGCCCGGTGCTATGGCAGTGATCTTCCCCACATACGAGGTGTCCGAGCCATCCGGAGTCACCACGGCCACCTGCCCGACCCGAAGGCCTTCGAGCTGCGCCGAGGGCACCTGAGCCAGCAGGTCGAGCACCGAGCCGTTGATCACCTCGACGAGTTGTGCGCCGGCGTCCACTCGCTCGCCGATGTGGACCAGAACCCGCTGCACGCCGCCGGCCAACGGGCTAGTAACCCGCGCCCGGGCCAGCAGCTGCTGCGCGGCGTTGGCCTGGGCTCGCGCGCCGACCGCCTCGGCCCGGCGCTGTTCCGCCTGCTTCGCGGAAGTGATGCCTTCCTTGAACAGCTGCTCCTGGCGCTGGGCGTCCTTTTCAGCGATGTCCGCGGAGGCCACCAGCGCCCGCGCGTTGTTGACGAGGTCGGGCACGTCGAGCTCGAGGAGGAGCTGTCCATCCCTGACCCGGGCACCCACCTGCACGTGCACCTGCCTCACCACGCCTGGGGCCGGCGCCGTGAGCAGCGCCGAGCCGCCTGGCGTCGGAGTGAGCCGGCCCACCACCGCGCGCGCTTCGGTGAGGGTGTCCTGGACCGCCGCCGCCACGCCGACGGGCACCCGGGGCACGATCACGGCGTCTTCATTGCCGTCACCCGAGTGGCAGCCGGCCAGCACGGCGAGCAATGCGAGCGCCAATTGAGGAACCCGGATCATTCCATCCTCCCGAAGAGAGCGCGCCAGGCGGACAGTGCGGCCTGGAACGCCAAGAAGTCCTGGATCTGTGCGAGAACCACCTCGCGCTCGCTCCGAAAGGCATCGAGAACAGCGAGCAGGCTGGTTTCGCCCGCGCGGTACGCGGCGAGGGCCTGCTCCCGAAGGGCCCGCGCGGCCGGCACCAGCGAGTCGCGCGCGAAGCGGGCCCGTCGGGCCGACTCCTCGAGCCGCGCCCGCGCTTCGGCCACCGCGCGCACGCCCTCGGCCCTGGTCTCTCGCGCCACCGCGGCGGCCCGCCCCGCGCGTGCGAGCGCCTGGCGAGCCTCGGCCCCTCCGGAATTCCAGATCGGTACCGGCACCGCGAACCCAATCACCGTAAAATGCTGGCCGGGGCTCCCGACGTCGCCCCAGTCCGATCCCGCGGCGAGGGAGGGAATCGGAATCCGGGACCGCTGGACGCTCCGGTAGCTGAGCGCCTGGGCGATCGAGTCGGCGACCGCACTCACGATGATCGGCAGGCTGTCGGGCGAATAATCCGTCGCCACCAGCGCCATGTCGAGCTCCTGGTCCAGCGAGCCATCGGCTACCACGGCCACCGAATCGGTCCAAGCCACCGCGCTGATGAACGCGGCATCGGCGGCGCGGGTTCCTTCCCGCGCGCTGGATACGAGCTGCTGACCGCGGCGGGCCTCCTGAGCGGTCTGCTCGTACTCGAAGCGGGAAATGTCTCCCACCTCGAAGCGTCGCCGGGCCAGCCCCGCCAATGAATCGGCGGCGACGACCTGCTCACCCACCAGGCGCATCGATTCGCGCGCGCCCAGTGCACCGAAGTAGGCAGTGCGAATCTCCTGGGCGACGCCCGCCACCGCCACTATCGAATCGGCCCGGGCCTTGCGAATCGATGCGGACGCAGCGCTCCGGTCCAGGCCCCGGGTGGTGAGCCACGCCAGTGGCTGATCGAAGAGAAGGTGCTGGCGAGGAGAATCCCCGGTGTAGGTGTAGCTGAGGATGGGATTGGGGGCCCGGCCGGCCAGGCCGAAGCTGGCCCGGGCCTCGGCCAGGCCGGCGCGCGCTTCGCCGATGCGGCCGCGCGCGGCGACACCGTGACGAAGGGCGGCGCTCAGAGACAGCGGAGTCGGGGCGGGTGCCTGGATGAGCAGCGCCGCCAGCAGAGGCATCAGCATGTGGCGTCTTTCAGTGGGTCGGGCCGGCGGCGACCGGAAGATCGAGGGTCACGGCATTCGTTATTCCGTCCCGTTGGATCGCCAGCGTCCCACCATGAATTTCCGTTACCCAGCGCACGATGGAAAGCCCCAGTCCCGTCGTCGGCCCGTCGGGAAAGGGAGGGCCGGCATTGGTGACCTGCAGCCGGGCGATGGCCTCCCGGTGGGAGACCGTGATCCCGACCGGCTGCTCGGGACCACCGTGACGGCAGGCGTTCTCCAGCAGCTCCATGACGGCCTCCCGCAGCAGCGGTGCGGAGCCGAGCACCTGGACATCCCCCATCGTGCCGAATTCCAGGGTTCGGCCCAGACCGGTGGCCCGGCCCCGCATCAGGTCCGCCGCCTCCATTACCAGGCCGTCGAGCTCGAGGTGGTCGGTCAGCGGCGGGACCTCCCCCATCTGGGCCTCCGCCAACAGAAAGAGCTCGTTGACCCGGCGAGACATCTGCTCCGCGGCGAGGTTGATGCGCCGCAGTGCCGCGCGGTAATCGTCCGGGGTGCGGGGCCGGTCCAGGCCCAGCGAGCTCTCGCCCCGCACCACCGTCAGCGGGGTTCGGAGCTGGTGGGCCGCCTGCGCCAGGAAGCGCTGATTGGTTTCCCGCGATTCGGCGAGGCGGTCGAGCAGCCCGTTGAAATGCGAGGCGAGCTGGTCGAGCTCATCGGAGGGCGTACCGGTGGGGAGCCGCCGGTCGATCCGCTCGGGATCGATGGCATCGAGCGCTAGGGCCATGGCGCGCACCGGGCGCAGCGCGCGACGGGCCAGCACGTAACCCGCGCCGGCCGCGCTCAGCCCGATCAGCGGCATGCTGAGCAGCAGCCATCCGACCAGCGCTTCCTGGTCTTCGGGCGGCAGATCAGTATGCTCCCGCATCGGCAGCATGACGTTCTGCGCCACCGACAGCGACGAAAACAATGCGCCCTGCTGGAATAGCACGCCGATCAGCGAAGCTTTTTCTGCCGGGGCGAGCGTTTCGACCGC
>JBEPVJ010000346.1:0-3518 GCA_041691095.1 Gemmatimonadales bacterium | reverse complement strand
GCCGCCTACCCGCCCCGCCGGCGCCCCGGCCGCCCCCCCCTACCCGCCCCCGGCGGCCGCGCCCGGCCCCCCGCCCCCGGGGTGGACCGAAGAGTTCGAAAAGCCTCGATGGCCGCGGCGGCGCCGCGCGCGAGCAGCACCCGATTGACGGTGTCGGCGGCGCCTGGGGGCGTGCCGGTGCCGAGGGTGCGCCCGCTGTAGGTCTGCTGTTCGCCGAGCAGGTCGAGCTGGATGGCCACATTGTCGGACAGCATGTCTGTCAGGGGATTGTAGTCGGGGTTGAACTTGTTGGTGCCGGCAATCCCGAAGTCCTTGCGGCTCAATCGGAGCTCCGCCGAAAAGGCGACGTGCGCCACAGTGCCCCGGTCCAGGCCCGGCGGCAGCACCAGCTTCGCCGGAAAGGTCAGCCGTCGTGATACGCCGTGCATGGTCAGCATCCCTGAGACCGTGACGCCCCCGCTCGAGGGCACCACCCGGTCGCTCGTGAATTCGATGTTCGGGAACTGTTTTACGTCGAAGAAGTCGGGGCTTCGAAGATGATCGTCCCGAAACGACATGTCCGTATTGATACTGGTCGCTTGAATGACGGCAGACACCGAGGACCGCTCCGGATGCGCGGAGTCATAGATGACCGTCGCGTCATAGGTGTTGAAGCGGCCCCGCACCTTGACCGCGCCCACAATCGTTGACGTGAACGCGATGCTGGAATGCATCGGATCGACGGCGTACCGTTGCTTGCTCAGCTGGGCGGCACTCTGCGCTCCCGCCTGCTGGCCCACGACGAGAAGCGCGAGGCAGAGAGTGGCTGAGGTGCGAACAGGATGGATCTGCATCGTCGGCTCCGGCTCAGGCGAAAGGGATCGTCCTCCGTTCAAGCTAGGGTGTCCAGCCGGGTTGGTTGTGTCATCGGAAGGCAAAGACTCTGTCAGGGATCCGCGGATTCCGGCCCACTTCTCCAGTCGCTACTGGATGGCCTTTCTGGTGAAGTCCGACAGCACCAGCGTTCCACTGATCTCGGCGCGCGCCGCGAGGATCGCATCCCAGCCCTCGGTGCCGGCCCAGAACATTTCTTTGCATTTCCTGACGGCCTCGGGATTGTAGCCCGCCAGCTTTCTGGCAAACTCCGTCACCCGAAAATCCAGCGCCGGCGTCGTGTCGAGCAGCTCGGCGTAGAGTCCGGCGCCGTGCGCCCAGGCGGCGGTGCGCCAATCCGCGTCCACGGTCAGCGCGGAGTAGGCCGCGAGCCCCAGCTTCTTCTCAATGACCGGGCCGACCACGAACGGCCCGATCCCGACGGCGAGCTCGCTCAGCTTGATCGAGGCCTCCGGCGTGGCCAGGGCGTAATCGGAGGCAGCCACCAGGCCGATGCCCCCGCCCGCGGTCTTCCCATGCACCCGCGTCACGACGAAGCAGGGACAGCGGATCATGGCCAGGATCACCTGAGCAAACCCGGAGAAGAATCGCCTTCCCTCTTCCGGTGTCTTCACCGCCTTGAACTCGTCGAACGACGCGCCGGCGCAGAAGGCCCCCGTCCCTTCGCTTCGAAGTACGACCACTCGAGTGTCCGGCTGCGCTCCCGCCATCTCGATGGCCGCGGCCAGACGCTGCAGCAGTGCCCCCGGGAGCGAGTTGCTTTTTGGATGGCCGAACCGGATCGTGGCCACGCCATCCACGAGGTGGGAGCTCACGGTTCCGGCGTCGAGCGGGGAAGATCCGGTCTTGGGCTCGCTCACGGGCTGCAGTCCTGGTTGCATGGTTGCTGACAAAGTGTACCGCCCTGTGCGCGCTACGGCTTCCCCGCTTCTTTCGCGACGCGGCGGGCCAGGTTCTCTCGGGCCCCGGCGGCGTAGCGACGGCACGCGCCGGGGTCTCGCAGCGCATTCGGGTCGCCCCGATCCCGGGCGGCCAGGCGCTCCCACAGCATGGAGGCATCGGGGTGGGGCGTCAGCAGGACGTCACACCGAAGCTCCTCGAGCACCGCGAATCCGTGTTCGAAGTCCGCAACGGCGGAGGGATAGGTAGTGCTCCGGGTAAAGTAGAAGTCATCGGCCGAGACCGGGGTCTGGCTGTCGGCGTACACGAAATCCAGGCATGCCGCCGCTTCGCATGAACGCCAGGTCCAGCTGGTACCGCCAGGCGTATGACCCGGTGTGAGGTGGGCGATCATCTCGAGAGCCCCCACTCGAAGCGTGTCGCCGTCGGCGATGACCCGCACCCTGTCCACCGGGGGGAACGGGAGCCCGATGCCGTACTGGGGATCATCGGGTCCCGAGCGGCCGCGGCGCAACACGGAGGCCGAAGGGGCACTCGCCGCCGCCTCCGCGCCCGAGGCTCGCTGCAGCGCCGCGATGCCGCCGGCATGATCGAAGTGCGCGTGTGAATTGAGAATGAGCTTGATGTCCTCGACGCGGAAGCCGAGCGCCCGAAACTTGGCCATGATACTCTCGGCGGACTCCGGCAGGGCACCGTCGAGCAGGACGTGTCCCTGGCTCGACGTGACGAGAATCGCGCTCAGACCCCTGGTCCCGACGAAGTAGGTATTGCCGGACAGCCGGATCGCAGGCGCGGGCGCGTTCCAGGTCGCACAGCTCGGGCACTCGGCGGGGGAATACGGCGTGGACACCTGGAGCAGCAACATCAGACTCCGAAGCATGTTGTTCCCCTATCGATCGTTTCAACCCGCCCGGCGACGACGCTATATTGCAATATATCGTAAGTGCTTGCCGAGTAAGCGGATCGGAACAAGGAGCACCGATGAGCCCAGTGGAAGACAATGCCAGAACGCAGGCCTTCGAGGCGCGTATTGCCCGGGGAGAAACGATCGAGCCCAAGGACTGGATGCCCGATCGCTATCGGAAGCAGTTGGTACGCATGATGTCCCAGCATGCGCACTCCGAGGTGGTCGGCATGCTGCCCGAGGGAAACTGGATCACCCGGGCCCCCAGCCTCCGGCGGAAAATCTCCCTGCTGGCCAAGGTCCAGGACGAAGCGGGCCACGGACTCTACATCTACTGCGGCACCGAGACACTGGGTACCCCGCGCGAAGAGCTGGTGGGCCAGCTTCTGGCTGGTACCGCAAAATATTCCAGCATCTTCAACTACCCGACGCTCACCTGGGCGGACATGGGCACGATTGGCTGGCTGGTGGATGGGGCCGCCATCGTGAATCAGACGGCGCTGGCCAAGGCGTCATACGGTCCGTACGCCCGCGCCATGATCCGGATCTGCAAGGAAGAGAATTTTCACAAGCGCCAGGGTTACGAGATCATGGCCACGCTCGCCGCCGGCACGCCGGCACAAAAGGCGATGGCGCAGGACGCACTCGACCGGTGGTGGTGGCCGGCGCTCATGATGTTCGGCCCCTCGGACAAGGACAGCCCCAACAGTGCCGAGCTGCTGCGCTGGAAAGTGAAGCAGAAGGGGAATGACGAGCTGCGTCAGCGTTTCATCAACCTGACCATTCCTCAGGGAACGGCGATTGGGCTCACCTTCCCCGATCCGGCGCTGCACCACGACCC
>JBEPVJ010000345.1:0-3525 GCA_041691095.1 Gemmatimonadales bacterium | reverse complement strand
CATCCATTTCGTCCACCGGCGGGGTGGCCTGAGTTCGGCGTGGGCGCCGCCCTGCGGCGGGGGCCCGCGCCGGCGCCGCTCGCATACATCCTTCCATAAGTCCGATCGCTCATACTCGCCCCGACGGCAAGCGCGCGTCATGGGGGCGAGGTCAAGCGGATGACCGGGCGGATCGTTGGCGGCGTAACGACCGAGGGCTTAGAATGCGGCAGTGATGACGCCCCCCCGTCCCGACGACTCCGAGCACCCGCCCCGGAGTGACCTCGACCACATGGAGTTTCTCGACGGGCCGAAATCCCGGCTCTCCGAGCTCTCACGCATCTTCCGCATTGCCGCCGAGTTCTTTCGCGGCTTCCGCGACCTCCACTTCGTCGGCCCCTGTGTCACCGTATTCGGCTCAGCCCGCTTCAAGGAAGACCACTCCTACTACGCCCTCGCGCGGGAAGTAGGGAAACGGATCGCCCGGACCGGCGCCACGGTGATGACCGGCGGCGGCCCCGGGATCATGGAGGCAGCCAACCGCGGCGCGCGGGAGGCCGGCGGCTATTCCATCGGCTGCAACATCCAGCTTTCCACCGAGCAGGATCCCAATCCCTACCTCGACCGCTGGATCACCTTCCGCTATTTTTTCGTGCGCAAGGTGATGCTGGTGAAGTACAGCTACGCCTTCGTGGTGATGCCGGGCGGGTTTGGCACCCTCGACGAGCTGTTCGAGGCGGTGACGCTGGTGCAGACCAGGAAGATCACCGCCTTTCCGGTAATCCTGATGGGGGTGGACTACTGGGCGCCGATGCTTGCCTTCGTGCGGCAGACGCTGGTCGCCGCAGGCACCATCTCGCCGTCGGACCTGGACCTCCTCACCCCCACCGATTCTCCCGACGAGGTCGAGGGAATCATCCGGCGCGCGCTGGCCGCCAACCAGAGCGCCATCGCCGCGAGCCCGCACCGGATCCGTCTCCTGATGGAGCGATAACAGATGGCCGCACCGACGCTCCGCCCCCATCCCGAAGGCACCCGTCCCAAGCTCAAGGATTCTCTCGCCGATCCGCCGGGAGGGATCCCCGACAAGAAGGACCTCGATGAAGCGCTGGACGCGATCGGCGCTCAGACCGAGGAGCTCCAGGCCGCGCTGGGCGCCGAGAATCGGCGCTCGCTGCTCGTGGTGCTGCAGGGCCGGGATGCCTGTGGTAAGGACGGCACCACCCGCCGGGTCTTCCGCCGGCTCAACCCGGCGCTCTGCACCGTCACCAATTTCAAGCGGCCCAGCGAGCTCGAGCTGCGGCACGATTACCTCTGGCGGATCCACCAGGCGGTGCCGCCACGCGGGATGATCGGCATCTTCAATCGGTCTCACTACGAAGAGGTGCTGCCGGTACGGATCCACCGGCTGGTGCCCGACAAGGTCTGGCGGAAGCGCTACGAGCAGATCAACCACTTCGAATCGATGCTGGCCCATGAGGGCGTGGTGATCCTCAAGTTCTTCCTGCACGTGTCGAAGGACGAGCAGCGCAAGCGGCTGGAGCAGCGGCTCGACGACCCCGCCAAGAACTGGAAATTCGAGCCCGGCGATCTGGCCGAGCGGCTGCTCTGGGATGAGTACACCGAGGCTTACCAGGATATTCTGGAGCTGACCAGCACCGAACGGAATCCCTGGTACATCGTGCCGTCGGACAAGAACAAGGCGCGGGATTATCTGGTGGCCCAGGTTGTGCTGAATGCGTTGCAGGAGATGAATCCGAAGTATCCTCCCGCCGATCCCGCGGTCCTCGCCTTACGGGGAACCATCACATGAGCGTGTTACGCAGCCGCAAGGGTTTCACCATCATCGAGCTGCTGGCCACCGTGGCTATCCTCGGGTTGCTGGCCAGCATCGCACTCCTCAAATCCCGCCAGACCAGAGACAAGGCCATCCGGGCGTCGATGCAAGTGGATTTGAAGACGCTGGTCAGCGCGGAGGAGGGATTTTTTTCCGCCAACAAGGACTATGCCGGGGGAATTGCCGGGGCAGAGGTGGCAGGTGTTGCGGGCAAAGGCAAGGCAGCGCTGGCCGCGTCGAAAGGGAACGCGATTGTCGTGAAATACCGCGGGGCGGATGGATGGAGCGCGACGGTGACCAATCCCGAGATGACGACAACGCCCAAGAGCTGTGGCGTGTTCATTGGCCGGGCTGCCTACGCGCCGAACGCCGCGGTGAGGCAGGAAGGTGTGCCGGCTTGCTACTAGCTAATGGGGCCTGGGCGGTCCGACGCCGGTCGGCTTGAGGAGATCGTCGGCCCGCTGTGACTCGTTCAGGGTCAGCAGCACCCCACCCACCATCGCACTTACCACGAAGCTGGAATCTCCACTCACCTGATATTCGATCCCCTGCTCTACGTCACCCGCTTCCTCGAGGCCTGAAGGAAGCCGGTGCTTGTTCCGGCGGAAATCCAGCACCCGCTCCCGCTCCAGGTACATCCCGAACCGCAACCGGGTCTCCTTCTCCCGTGGGGAAATGGTTGCCGAGGCGTCGGGGCCAAAGAGCCAGGCCGGCTTGGCCAGCCAGGTGTAGGCGAGCGTTCCCCAGGAGATCACGCAGAGCACCAGTACCACGATATGGGTCCGGCGTGCCACCGGGCGGGAGCGGCTCTCCAGCGCTTTTTCCCGTTCCCGGTTGACGACGCCATCGAACGCGGCGAGGAGCTGGCTCTTGTCGGGTTGCTGCTCTTCTTCAGACGCCACTAGAACCCTCCTCCAGGCCCGGCGATCAGGTAAGTGATCTTGCTGCCCGCCACGAAGAAGGGCGACTGGTTGCCGAGATAGCGGACGAACTTGGCGAAGAGCCGGGGATCGGAGGTAGTGATGCTGACGCCCACGATCATCGCGGCGGCGTCGCCGTCACCGGCGAAGTTTTCGAACTGCAGTTGGTAGTTGACCCGGTCGAAGGAGGCAGCGAGCTGCCCCGGCAGCAGCGGCCCGAGGCCGGCCGGCACCGCGCTCACCGCGGCGCTGGGGGGCCAGGTTTCCGTGTCGGCGTAGTAGTTGAACGCGGCGATCTGAACGGCGCGGACTTCCTGGGCCATCTGGGCTGCCAGCGCGGCGTTCCGGAGGTCGATGTACTTCATGACCGCGACGCCAGCCAGCACGCCGAGCACCACGATCACCACCAGCAGCTCGACCAGGGTAAACCCGCGGCGCCGGCTGGTCACTGGGCACCCCGGTTGCGGAGGATCTTGAGGCTGGAGCCGAGGAATGCCGTCTGGGAGTCGGCCGACTGGAGGACGACCACCGAATCGGCGGCGTGGCCGGTGAGCTTGAAGCTGCTGTCGCTCACCCGGACGTAGCGCACCCCCGGCACAGTGTCACCGACTTCGGCGAGGGAGGTGGGCAGACGGCCGTGGGCCTTGGCGTACTCGAAGACCAGTTGGCGCTGGCGGAGGAGCGACACCCGCATACCGGCCACCGCGACCGGCGCCGGGTCTGGAGGGACGGCGGCAGGGCCGGCCAGCCACTCGGGCTGCAACAGCAGCAGCACCAGGCCGGCGATGC
>JBEPVJ010000344.1:0-3534 GCA_041691095.1 Gemmatimonadales bacterium | reverse complement strand
CCCCCCCCCCCCCCCCCCCCCCCCCCCCCCCCCCCCGCGCCCCCGCCCGCCGCCCCCCCCCCCCCCCCCCCCCCCCGGCCGGGGCCTCGATTACGCTCGACGCCGCGCCGAATGGCGCCGCGGTGTCTACCGGCGGCGGTGACGTCCGGGTCGGGCGATCGACGGGATTTGTGGACGCCAACACCGGAGGCGGAGACGTAACCGTCGGCCCCGTTGCCGGCGCGGTGAAGGCGGAAACCGGCGCCGGTACGGTCCATATATGGATCTCCGAGGCTCGCGCCCGCCAGAAGCTCGTCGAAGTCTTTTCCGGGAAGGGGTCTGTCGTATTGGAGCTGCCGCCCGACTTGTCGGCGCGGTTCGAGCTGGAAACGGCCTACACGCGGGACGGCGGCGAGAAGGGCCGAATCGACAGTGACTGGAGCTTGAGCCGGGAAGAGACCGACCGCTGGGACGACAGCGAAGGCTCGCCGCGGAAATACGTTCGCGCCACCGGCTCAGTCGGCGCGGGTGGACCGGTGATCAAGGTGAAGACGGTCAATGGAAACATTACGGTTCGCCGCCGCAGCCCCTGAGCAATATCGGACGAGCTGATCGGCGCGGCGGCACCGTCCCCATGAGAGAAACTCAACCCCTCATGGAGCGGAAATATGAAAGCCGGGAAGGAAGATCTCGACAGCGCCCGCAATCCGCATCGGGCGGACGAGCTGGCCACGGTCAACTACATCGACTGAGCTTTTTCCATCACCTCGACTCGCTCGGAGGAGGAGCGCACCGCGCTCCGTCCGTTGAAATCCGGAATGCGGTATGGCTCCGGAGCAGCAACTGGTGCACACGCTCGTGCCCTGTCGAACGTCTCTCCGGTGGACGCCCATCGGATGCAACAACCCCCCGGGCCATTCCGTAGTCCTATCATCCACGCGCGGGAAGCCTGATTTCCCGCCGTTCCATTAGACTCCAGAGCAGCAGCTCCGGCATCATCCCGGTCGAGGAATCACGCATGAGCAGAGAGGCACTGGACATCCCCTCCACCGCCGTCGCTTCGTCGCGGCCGAGCACCGATGCCGAGAGCCTGATGCGCGCGGTACACGCGCTTCGAACCGAGGTCGGCAAGCGGATCGTCGGTCAGGCCGATGTGGTGGACGAGGTGTTGATGGCGTTGCTTGCCGGCGGTCACGCGCTGCTGGTCGGAGTGCCCGGCCTCGCCAAGACCCTGCTCATCAAGACACTCTCGGAGGCCATGCACCTCGACTTCCGCCGGATCCAGTTCACGCCCGACCTCGTTCCCAGCGACATCACCGGAACCGAGCTGCTCGAAGAGGATGCCGCCACCGGTCACCGGACCTTTCGCTTCGTGCGCGGGCCGGTCTTCGCCAATATCGTGCTGGCCGATGAAATCAATCGGGCGCCGCCGCGCACCCAGGCGGCGCTGCTCGAGGCAATGCAGGAGCATCGGGTCACCGCCGCGGGAGAGACGATGCGGCTTCCCGAGCCGTTCTTCGTGCTGGCCACGCAGAATCCCATCGAGCAGGAGGGCACCTACCCGCTGCCCGAGGCGCAGCTGGACCGCTTTCTCTTTGCCATCCGGATGGTGTATCCCGCAATGGATGAAGAGGTGTCCATTCTCCGCTCCACCACCGGGCGGGACACCACGCAGATCCGCGCGGTCATCGGTGGCGCCGAGGCGCTCGCGCTTCAGGCGCTGGTGCGCGACGTCGCCGTATCGGAGCCGGTGCTCCGCTACGTCGCCGAGTTGGTGCGCGCCACACGTCCCGGCGAGCCCGGGCTCCCGGCGCGGGTTCAGAAGTACGTCCGCTGGGGAGCCGGGCCGCGCGCAGGTCAGGCGCTGGTGTTGGGCGCCAAGGCGCGGGCGCTGCTGGCGGGACGGATGGCCGTGGCTCCCAAGGACGTCGAGCGGGTGGCGGTGCCGGTACTGCGCCATAGGGTACTGCCCAATTTTGCCGCGGAAGCAGAGGGAGTGACCGCGGAAAGCCTGATCGCCGATATTCTCGCGCACGTGCGCCCACCCAAGAGCGACATCCGGATCTAACCGATGCGGCAGTTGACCAGCGGCGCCCTGCTCGACTCGATTCGCGGGGTGCACTGGCCCGCCCGGCGCGTCATCGGCGGGGCGTTCCAGGGCGCCCACCGCTCGAGCCGGGTCGGCTCCTCTCCCGAATTCATGCAATACCGTCCCTATCAACAGGGCGACGATCCCTCGAAGATCGACTGGAAGCTGTTCGGACGCACCGAACGGGTGGCCATCCGGCTGGCGCACGACGACTCGAGTCTGCGCACCATGGTCGTGGTCGATGCCAGCGCGTCAATGGCATTCCCGCCCGTTACCGCTGCGAAATGGGAGCTGGCCGCGGCGGTCGCGCTCTCGCTGGTTGCGGTGGCGCATGGTGACAACGATCCCGCGGGCATCGCCATTGTCGGCGGGGGCGACATCCGGTCCCTCCCGCCCCGCACCCGCCGGGGCACAGTGGCCAACGTGCTCAAGCTGCTGGTAGAGACCGCACCGGGAGGGTCGGCCCCGCTGGCGCCGGTGCTCGCGATGGTGCGCAGCAGCCGGCGGGTGGCGATCGTCAGCGATTTTCTGGGGGACGCTGACGCGCTGGTGGACCGCGCCCGGGAGCTGGTGGCGAGCGGCCGGGAAGTCCATGCGGTCCACATCGTGGCGGCGGAGGAGCTCGACCCCGATCCCGCGCATGCGGTCGTCAATGATCCGGAAGAGCCCGGCCTCACGCGCCCGCTGGATGCATCGACCATGGGCGAATACCGGGAGGCCTTCGCGGCATGGCGCGCCGGGCTGGCGGCGCGATGGCGCGCCGCCGGAGTCGCCTACACACTGGCGACCGGCGGAGAGGCGCCGGAGCGGATCGTGCGCCGCATCGTGGCACCGTGACCTTTCTCGCGCCGCTCTACCTGGCCGCCGCGGGCGCCGCGTCCATCGTCGTGGTGGCGCTGCATTTCATCGTAACCCGCGAGCCCTCCACTGTACCGCTGCCCACCGCGCGATTTGCACCCGATCGTCCGGTGCGGTCCCGGGCCCGCGCGCTCCAGCACAGCGACCTGTCGCTGCTCCTCTGTCGCGTGGCGATGCTCCTCGCCATCGGCGCGGCGCTGGCGCAGCCGGTGATCGCACCTCGACGCCGGCCGGTCGCGCGGATCGTGCTGGTCGATCGCTCCGGGTCGGTGGCCGATGCCGCCTCCGCGCGAGACAGCGCACGAGCGCTCCGGTCTCCTGGTGCCGTCCTGATTCCGTTCGACTCCCTCGCCGCAACCGGGAACCTCTCTGCGGCCTTGGTGATGGCCTTGCGCGCGGCGACGGCGCTGCGCGACGAGGCCGACTCCCTCGAACTGGCGATTGTCTCCGCGTTCGCTGATGCCGAGCTGGATCAGGCCACCGATTCGATCCGCGCGCTCTGGCCCGGCGCGATCCGCCTGGTCATGGTGGCCGGCCATCCCGATTCCTCCGCTCGCGCGCCGATGTTCGTGGGCGATGCCGGGGATCCGCTCCGCTATGCCTTATCC
>JBEPVJ010000343.1:0-3549 GCA_041691095.1 Gemmatimonadales bacterium | reverse complement strand
GCCAAGGGCCGGGGCGACCAGCTCGATCATATCCTCTTCTTCGGCCCTCCCGGGTTAGGAAAGACTACCCTCGCGGTGCTGCTGGCCCGGGAAATGGGAGTCCAGCTCCGTACTTCCTCGGGTCCGGTGCTCGAGAAGCCGGGCGACCTGGTGGGCCTGCTCACCGGGCTCGGCAAAGGTGACATCCTGTTCATCGACGAGATCCACCGGCTCCGGCCACAGCTGGAGGAGTTCCTCTATCCGGCGATGGAGGACTTCCGGGTGGACGTGCGGATCGCCGACGGACCGAATGCGCAGACCATCCCGATGACCGTGGAGCCGTTCACCCTGGTCGGGGCCACTACGCGGTTCGGACAGCTCACCCCGCCGATGCGGGCGCGCTTCGGAATCGTGGAGCGGCTCAGCTTCTACCCGCCGGAAGAGCGGGCCCGGAGCGACAACCGCTCGGCAGGGATTCTCCGAGTGAAGAGCGAGCCCGAGGGCGCGGTGGAGATCGCCCGGCGGAGCCGCGGCACGCCGCGCATCGCCAACCGGCTGCTCCGCCGGGTTAGGGACTACGCCCAGGTCAAAGCTGACGGCGTCATCACTGCGGGGGTCGCGGCCGACGCGCTGGCGCGCCTCAACGTGGACGAGTTCGGCCTCGACGACATGGATGCCAGGATCCTCACCACCATCATCGAGAAGTTCGGTGGCGGTCCGGTCGGGCTCAGCACCATCGCGGCGGCGGTAGGAGAGGATGCCGGAACCCTCGAGGAAGTGTACGAACCGTATCTGCTCCAGCAGGGCTTCATCGAGCGCACCCAGCGGGGCCGCATGGCCACCGCGAACGCGTACCGCCGATTCGGTATCACGCCGCCACCCGCGGGGGGCCAGGCCGCCCTGTTTGATGGATGACGTGGCGGTGCCCCTTCGCACCTCGGATTTCGACTACGCGCTTCCCCCCGAACTGATCGCGCAGACGCCGAGCGAGGTGCGGGGGGAGAGTCGCCTGATGGTGGTGAGGCGGGAAGCGGAAACTTCCGGTGATCCAGTCGTCCCGTCTTCCCATCGATTTTCCGAGCTCATCGACCTGATTCCCCCCGGCGACCTGCTCGTCCTCAACTCCACCAGGGTGCGCCACGCCCGCCTGCTCGGCCGCCGCCCGTCGGGCGCGCCCGCCGCGGTGCTGCTGCTGCATCCCCCCGGGGAGAACACCAGGATCGCCATGGGCAAACCGGGCAGCGCGCTCCAGCCCGGCAAGCGCATCGCACTGGGCGACGGCATGGAGATCGAGATCGTCGAGGTGCTCGCCGAGGGCTACCGCCGGGTACGGTTTCACGGAGCCAGTGCCGCCGAAGCGATGGAACGGGTCGGCCGACTTCCGCTGCCGCCCTACATCGATCGCGACCCCACTCCCGACGACGATATCCGCTACCAGACGGTCTTTGCCGAGCGGGAAGGCAGCGTCGCCGCGCCGACGGCGGGCCTCCATTTCACCGCGGAAATGCTCGGCGCACTCGAAGCCCGTGGCGTGCGCCTCGCGCGCCTCGAGCTCGAGGTCGGTCCCGGAACGTTCAAGCCGGTGGAGACGGAGGATCTCTCCACCCACCCGATGCATCCGGAGCGCTACGATATTCCCACGCAGGCCGCGGAGGCGATCGCCGCCGCGCGGTCCAGGGGCGCCGCGCTCTGGGCGGTCGGCACCACGGTGGTGCGGGCCCTCGAGTCGGCTGCCCTCCCCGGCCGCACCGTCTCTCCCGGTGCGGGCGAGACCCGGCTCATGATCACGCCGGGTTATCGCTTCCAGGTGGTGGACCGGCTCATCACCAACTTCCACCTCCCCCGCTCCACGCTCCTGATGCTCATCGCGGCATTCGCGGGTTACGATTCTGCGATGGCCGCATACCGAACCGCCGTGGCCCAGCGGTACCGCTTCTACAGCTACGGCGACGCGATGGCGATCCTGTGAGCGACGGGCGCGCCGCTCCCGGCATGTTTGGCTTCGCGCTGGATGGGTCCCAGGGAGAAGCGCGGGCCGGCACGCTGCGCCTTCCCCACGGTGAGGTGCGCACGCCGGCCTTCATGCCGGTGGGGACCTACGGCACCGTGCGGGGCCTCCACCCCGAAGAAGTGGAAACGGCCGGCGCGCAGATCATCCTCGGCAACACCTACCACCTGCACCTCAGGCCGGGGGAGCAGGTCATCAGCGCTATGGGTGGCCTCCACCGGTTTTCCTCGTGGAAGCGCTCCATGCTCACCGACTCGGGGGGATTCCAGGTCTTCTCGCTGGCGGGGCTTCGCAAGATCGGGGAGGACGGGGTTGAGTTTACCAGCCATATCGATGGATCGGTCCGCACCATCTCCCCGGAATCGTCGATGGAGATCCAGCACGCCCTGGGTGCCGACGTCGCGATGGCGTTCGATCATGTCGTACCGGGCCAGGCGTCGTGGGAGCTGGCGCAGGAAGGCATGGAGCGGACCCTGCGCTGGCTGGATCGGTGCAAGGCGAGGCACCAGGAGCTGGCGGAGGGCCGCCAGACCCTCTGGCCCATCATCCAGGGTGGCTCCCACGACGAGCTCCGGCTCCGCTCCCTCGAAGGCACCCTCGAACGGGGGCCCTGGACCGGAACCGCCATCGGCGGTCTCTCGGTGGGCGAGCCGAAGCCCGTCATGCACCGCGTGCTGGAGTCGCTTGCAGGCGCGCTGCCCCGGGACCGGCCCCGTTATCTTATGGGCGTCGGATTTCCCGAAGATCTGGTCAAAGGAATCGCGCGGGGCGTGGATCTCTTCGACTGCGTTGCGGCCACGCGGAATGGCCGCCACGGGAGCGCCTGGACCTCGGCGGGCCGGGTCAACATCAGGAAGGCCTCGCATCGCACCGACGAGCGCCCGTTGGACGCCGAGTGCGATTGCGCCACCTGCGCGAGATTTTCCCGCGGGTACCTGCGCCACCTGTTCGTCGCGGGAGACATTCTGGGGCTGCGTCTGATCTCGCTGCACAACGTACGCTACCTGCTGCGCATCGGGGAGCGGGCCCGGGCGGCCATCCTGGCGCAGGATTTCGACCGCTGGAGCCGCGAATGGCTCCGGCGCCACCACGCAAAAGAGGAAGCATGAACACCCTGCTCGCAAGCTTGATGGCACCGTCCGGCGGAAGCGGAGGCGGACAGCTCGGCATCCTGCTGTTCCAGTTCGGCGCGATCATCCTGATTTTCTATTTCCTGCTGATTCGCCCCCAGTCGGTGGCGCGAAAGAAGCACGCCGACCTGCTGGGCGGTCTCAAGAAGGGCGACGACATTACCACCGCCGGCGGAATCGTCGGCAAGGTGAAGGAGATCAAGGAAGTCCGGGTCACCATCGAGAGCGGCACCTCGACGCTGGTCGTGGAGCGGGGCCGGATCGTCCGGGTCGGCGAGAACACTTCTCCGACCGCGTAGCCATGGCCGTTCGCGATCTGCACCTGCTCGGCTCGCCGGTTCTCCGCCAGCAGAGCGCCGAGGTGCCCGCGGTGAACGCGGAGGTGCGGCGCTTCATCGACGACCTGTTCGAGACGATGGACGCCGCCAAGGG
>JBEPVJ010000342.1:0-3552 GCA_041691095.1 Gemmatimonadales bacterium | reverse complement strand
ACCCTGGTGGTCGGAAATGCCGAGCTCCGGGTGCCGTCGCCGATCTACAGTACCCTGCTCCGGGTCGCCGGATTCGTCGATGCCGGCAGCGTCTGGGAGCGGGGGGGCGGCTCCGGATCGGGGCCGGCACTGCGGGTTACGCCCGGCGTGGGCCTGCGCTTCGTCACGCCGCTCGGCCCGGCGCGGCTCGACATCGCGTACAACGGGTACCCGGTCCAGCCGGGCCGGCTCTACCTGATCCATATGACCGGAAACGTGGAGCTGCTGCAGTCGTCGTACCAGCCGCCCAAGCGGAAGAGCCCCTGGGTACTGCAGCTCGGCATAGGGCAGGCCTTCTGATGCGCCGCCGCTTCATCCGCTGGGTCTTCGTGGTGTTCTGCGGCGCGATCGCCGCGGTGCTTGGCGTGGCGACCGCGGTGCTGTATTCAGCCCCGGGACGGAACCTGCTGGTACGGGTGATTTCCGCGAAGGCCGGCAGCATGGTACGCGGCTCCCTTTCCATCGGAGCGGTGAACGGACGCTGGCTGGACGGGATCAATCTCGACCGGGTGGTCATCAAGGACAGCTCGGGGGCGCTCCTGGTCGACGCGCCCCGGCTCGAAGTCGGCTACCGGCTGGGGGATCTGATCGCGGGGAGGATCGTGATCGGATCGATCCGTCTTCGCCACCCGCAGATTCAGATCATCAAGCATCGGGATGGCCGGCTCAACTACCAGGACATTTTTCACCTGGGTGAGTCTCCCTCGGCGCCGGGGAGCACGTCCCAGCTGGTGGAAATTCACGGGCTGAACATCGATAGCGGCATGGTCACCATCCGCTTGCCGTGGAACCCCGACGGCCGGCTGCGCACGCCGAAGCAGGTGGATTCCGCCCTCGCCTACGAGCGGACCAAGCCGGGACGGCGCATCGAGGCGGGCCCCGAAGGGCTCGAGATGGTGCGGACCATCGAGGGCCTCGACACCTATATGCCCCTGGTTCGGCTTTCGAGCCCCGACAATGGGCCGACCTTCGTCAGCATCGAACACCTGCGCGCCCGCATCAGCGACCCCGGTCTCCAGATATCGGATCTCAAGGCGGACCTGCGTACCAAGAACGACAGCTTGATCTTCGCGGTGGACCACGCCGATTTTCCAGCCACCTCGTTGTCGGGGGCGGGGCGTCTCGACTGGCCGCACGACACCATCCTCTATCACTTCGGCCTGCAGGCCAGTCGGCTCGCGCTGCGGGACATGCGATGGATCTCCCCGGGCTTCCCCGATTTCACCGGCACCGCGCGCATCGACGCACGCTCGGTCAGCGGCATTCGCACCGAATACGACATCAGGAATCTCTCGGTCGGCGATTCCACCAGCCGGGTGACCGGCCGCCTGGTGGCGCTCACCGATGTGTATAAGGGGCTGGGGTTCCGCCACCTGAATCTGAACCTGCAAAACCTGGACATCGACGTCGTGCGACCGTACCTCGACTCGGTGCCGTTCTACGGCAAGATCACCGGCACGCTGGGCGCCGACGGCTTCTTCGACCGGATGAGCGTGGCGATCGACTGGCAGTTCAGGGATGCCATGATCCCCGGGGCGGAGAGCAGGCTGGGCCTCGATGGTGCGATGACCCTGGGCGGCAAGGATGGAATGTTTTTCCATGGTGCCCAGCTCTCCGGCACGGATGTGGATCTTCGAACGGTGCGGCGGGTGGCCCCCTCCGTCATTCTCGAAGGCCGCCTCGGCATGGCGGGGTCGCTCAACGGCCCATGGAAGAATGTGGTATTCGACGGCACCGCCGAGCACCGGGACGACAGCAAGCCTCCGAGCCGAATCGTCGGGATGGTGCACCTGGACACGCGCGGCGCGGTTCTCGGCCTCGACACCGACATCGTCCTCGATTCGCTGGCCTTCGAAGGGATCCGCCGGAGCTTTCCGACGCTTAAAACCACCGGCTCGCTGGGCGGCCACGTCAAGCTCTCGGGGACGCTGGAACGCCTGGCCATCGACGCGGATGTGGGCGGCGCCATCGGAAGGGTTCACGCGGTGGGCAGCGCCACGCTGGCGCCTCCGCGGTGGGGCGCCGACTCGATGCGGGTTACGTTCAGCGACCTCGACCTCCACGCGCTGACCGGCACGGCGCCCGCTACCAGGCTGCTCGGCACGCTCGACGCCAGCGGGACCATCGATTCCGGCGTCCCACCGGTGGGCCGGCTGGCCCTGACGCTGGGGCACGGACAGATCCGTGAGTTCATGCTGGATTCGGCGCTGGCGCTCGTGACGGCCGCGGATGGCATGATCCGCCTCGACACCCTGAGCGCGCACCTCCTGCAGGGCCAGATCACCGGCTCCGGGGCCATCGGCTGGACCGCTCCCCGGACCGGCACCATGGCGCTGCACGCCGATGCCAAGGACCTCGCGCCGTTCGATTCGCTGGCCAGCCGGCTCACCGGGTTCACCCGGGACAGCCTCACCGGCGTGCGCATGAGCGGGCGCGCCGAGGGCGATCTCACCCTCGAGGGAGCGCTGGGCGCCCTGAAGGTCAATGCCACGGTAACGGTGGATTCGCTGCGATGGCTCAACTACGCGGCGCGAAACCTCCAGGGGCGCCTCTTCTGGCAGAGCGGAGACTCGGTGGTCACCGCCGGCATCTCGGCCGCCACCCTTCGAGACGGCGGGCTGCAGTTCAGCTCGGTCCAGGTCGGTGGACATGGCCGTCCCGACTCCCTGAGCTGGGTGGCTTCCGCGGAGAGCAGGAATTCCACGCGTCTCGCGGGCGCCGGCGGATTTCAGCGACTGCCCGAGGGGATCGCCTTCCGCGCCGATACGCTGAGCCTGGACTTGCTGGGGCGCCAGTGGTGGCTGTCCCGCCCGGCGCGCGCGATGATCCGCGATTCGCTGGTCACGATGGATACGGTGCGATTCGTCACCATCGATGGCTCGGGGAGCGTCGAGCTGGCGGGGAGCATTTCGCGCGGCGCGCCGGGGGATCTTTCCATCACTGCGCTGGGCATCCAGCTGCGGGAGATCTACGCGCTGACCCAGCGGGACACGACCGCAATCCAGGGAGAAGTCCAGGTCGATGCACGGGTGGGGGGCACCGCGCGCGCCCCCGAGATGCGGGGCACCGGCAGCCTGACCGGCGGTGTGTTCGGCGATTTCCAGGCGCCGCTGGTTCGCAGCGCGTTCGACTATCGGCAGCACCTGCTGAGGTCAAACCTCACCTTCTGGCGCACCGGAGTTCCGGTGGTCGAAGTGGATGCGTCGCTCCCGCTCGACCTCGGATTCAGCGGCGTCACCAAGCGCCAGCTCGACGGACCCATCAATATCGTGGCCAAAGGCGACAGTGTCGACCTGGCGATCGTCGAGGCCTTCACCCCGAATCTGCGAAAGGTCACCGGCTTTCTGAGCATGGACGTCCGGGTCGAAGGCAGCTGGGAAACTCCACGGCTCGCCGGGCAAGTCCGCCTGCTGGAGGGCGGACTGGATGTCCCCGCCCTCGGAGTGCGCTACGGCCCGATCACCGGCAGGCTCAATTTTTCCGGCGATTCCATCGTGGCCGACAGCGTGAGAG
>JBEPVJ010000341.1:0-3555 GCA_041691095.1 Gemmatimonadales bacterium | reverse complement strand
CAACGAGCTCCCTCCGCGTCCCGCACCCGCCGGCGAACCGGCGGGGGTGCAAGGAATTCGGAAGGGGGCTTCGAAGGCGAAACGCTGTGTAGTTTGGACCTTCAGTGGCGGCCCCATTGGCCGCCGACCGGTCCAAGAACAAAACTTACCCAAATGCGCGCCGCGATGGTAGGGTAATCCGCGGCCGGCTCCGGCGCGCTGAGCGGGAAGTGGCTCAGGTATCAGGCGTTGGGGGCTCCGTTGGAGTCGAGCAGCGCCGCGACGATCCGCTCCCCGGCATTGCCATCCCACCCCTCCGGCCGGGACGGGCGGAACCCGCCGCTGGAACGCAAGGCGAGCACTTGGTCGATCGCACTACCGATAGCTGCCCGATTGGAGGCGACCAGCCGGTTGGTTCCCTCCGTGATCGTGACCGGACGCTCGGTATTGCCCCGGGCGGTGAGGCAGGGGATTCCCAGCACCGTGGTCTCTTCCTGCAGTCCGCCGGAATCGGTCAGCACCAGCGTCGAGCGTTCCACCAGGCTGATCGTCTCGAGGTATCCGAGCGGGTCCACCAGTCGCACCGGCCCGTTGGGCACTTTGAGCCCCGACGCTTCGATGCGCTGCCTGGTGCGCGGGTGCACCGCGAAAATCTCCGGCATCCGTCGGCCCAGTTCTTCCAGCGCCTGCAGAAGCTCCGACAACACCGGCTGAGGATCCACGTTCGATGGCCGGTGCAGCGTGACGAAAGCGTAGTCCCCCCCGGCCACACCCAGCGCCTCAGGTATTTGCCGTGACCTCGCTGTATCGCGGAGTGCGAGCAGCGTATCCACCATGACGTTGCCGACCAGGCGTATTTTCCCTGCCGGAATGCCCTCGGCCAGGAGATTGCGATCGCCGTCCCGGCTCGGAGTGAGGCAGAGATCTGCCAGCTGATCGGTCACGATGCGATTGATTTCCTCCGGCATGCTGCGGTCACCGCTGCGAAGCCCCGCCTCGACATGCGCGATGCGGATCCCCTTCTTGGCCGCAACGAGCGCGCAGGCCACCGTAGAGTTTACGTCGCCGTATACCACCACCCAGTCGGGTCGATGGCGGTCCAGTACCGGCTCGAACGCCATCATGATGCGCGCGGTCTGTTCCGCATGGGTGCCCGAGCCCACGCCAAGATTCTCGTCGGGAGCAGGCAGCCCCAGGTCGGTGAAGAATGCGTCGCTCATCGCCGCGTCGTAGTGCTGGCCGGTGTGCACCAGGATCTGGCGCAGGCCGGCTCGCTTGCCGGCGGCCAGCACGGGGCTCACCTTCATGAAATTTGGCCGAGCCCCGACGACGTGCAGCAGCGTTGTCATGCGGTCTCACTCGCTCGGAAGTCGGATTCGACCGGTGGGAGGCTGAGCGCGAAGGAGAAGCGCGTCCCTTGGCCCACCTCGGTGTGCACTTTCAGCTCCGAGCTCATCGCTTCGACCAGCTTGCGGCAGATCGAGAGGCCGAGCCCTGACCCGGAGAAAGCGTATTCTCGGTCCCGCTGGCGGCGACGGAACGGTTCGAAGAGCATGGACATGGACGACGGTGGAATGCCACGTCCGGTATCGCGAACCGAGAACTCGAACAACATCGGCGAGAGCGCCTCGGCCTTTACCTCGACGTAGCCCTCGTCGGTGAACTTGAGCGCATTGGTCGTCAGGTTGAGCAGCACCCGCGACAGCGCGACGGGAAAGCCGACCCGCAGCCGTTCCTGGGGGACGATCAGCCGCACCTCCAGGCCCTTCTCCTCCGCGATCGGCTGTACGATATCCTGCACCGACTGGAGAATGTCGGCCACCGAAAACGGCAGCGGGTCCATCTCGGGCTGACGCTCACCGCTTCGGGCCAGCTCGATCACATCGCTCGCCACCGAGGTAAGCCCGAACGCCGCGGCATAGATCAGCCCGAGCTGCCGGTCCTGGAGCGGGGTGAGCGGGCCGCTGCGTCCGCGGCGAAGAGTCTCTGCCATGAACAGGATGGATGTCAGTGGAGAGCGCAGATCGTGAGCCACCTCGACCACCAGTTCGAGGCCGTCAGGACCGGATAGCCGGCTCCCGAATTGATGGGGCCAGTCGGTTTCGTGGGCCTTGGCGACAGCCTCGAGCGCAAGGAGCCACCGGAGGAGGGCGTCGCCAGGGGGCGGAGGTTCGAGTGGCACGGCAAGGTCCAGGAACCGCGACCGCATCTGCTGGACGATCCGGCGTGTCAGGTGGGTCGGGGAAGGACTGGGAAAGACCTCGCCGCGCAGCGTCGCCAGCACCGCCTGTTCCATGAGCGCGGCCTGACTGATGATTTCTTCGGAGGAGCCGGCGTCGACCCGGAGGGTGCCCCCGGAATCAGCGGCGACTTGTTCGCACGCTGCCTGAAATACCGCGGTCAGCCGGTTCGTATCGGAAGCAGGCGCCGTCACGCACTGACGTCCTCGCCGTCCCCGCGCATCAGCTGGTGCTTGTCGATCAGCCGATAGAGCGTGGTACGATCGACACCCGCCAGGCGCGCCGCCTTGGACATGTTGCCGGACGCGCGGGCGACGAGGGAGGTCAGGTATTCCTTCTCGAACTGCACCACGATGCGGTCCTTCGCCACATGGTAGGGCTCGCTGACCCCCGAGAAGACCGGAGTCGAGCTCTCGGTGACCGGCGCGCTGGATGATTCCTCATAGAACGGAATCTCGCTCGGCTGAATGAGCTGATCCGGCTCGACCAGAACCGCCGTATGCTCGATGACGTTTTGAAGCTCACGGACGTTGCCCTTCCACGAGCGCGACTTGAGGAAGGCGATGCTCTCCTCGCTGAGCCTGGGGCAGCGGTCCGGCATCTGGCGGTGCCGATGCCAGTAATGCGTCAGGAAATGATTGGCGAGCATGGGAATGTCTTCTTCCCGTTTCCGAAGCGGCGGCAACGTGATCGGCACCACCCGGAGCCGGTAGAAGAGATCGCCACGGAGTATCCCGCTATCCACCGCCTGCTGCGGATCGCGATTGGTGGCAGAAATGAACCGCACGTCGACGTGGGCATCGGTGGATTCGGAGCCCACTCGTCGAACGACGCCATCCTGGATCACCCGGAGCAGCTTGGCCTGGATGGTCAGGGGCATCTCGGTCAGCTCATCGAGAAAGAGCGTGCCCCCATTGGCCATTTCGAGCAGGCCGGGCTTGTCGCGGTCGGCCCCGGTAAAGGCCCCCTTCCGGTGCCCGAACATCTCCGACTCGAGCAGTGGCTCGGGGAGCGCCGCGCAATTGATGGCCACCATCGTCTTGGAAGCGCGCCGGCTGTGCTGGTGGATGAATTGGGCGATGACTTCCTTCCCGGTGCCGCTTTCGCCGCTGATGAATACCGAGGCATCGGTCGGTGCAACCTTGCGCGCCAGCTCGACCGCCCTGCGGAAAACCGGCGAGATCCCGATGAGGGTCTGACCCTCGGTGTGGCCGTGCTGCTGAATGATCTGCTGCCGCAGCTCCGCGGCTTCGCGGTTGACCATGACTGCGTGCGACGCGCGCCCGATCAGGACCTGGAGGTGCGTCGCCGAGAACGGCTTGGGGAGATAGTCCCA
>JBEPVJ010000340.1:0-3564 GCA_041691095.1 Gemmatimonadales bacterium | reverse complement strand
CCCGCCACATCGGGCCGGGTCGTATCGGCCATCGCGGCGGCGGAGTCCCGTCCCCTCGTCGTCAGCACTGGCGTTACGGGGTCGGTGAGGGGCGGCGAAAGCGCGAGAGAGGTCGAATTGCGCCGGTCTCGCGCCGAATCCAGTCGGGCGGGCGCGACGGTACGCAGCGCGGAGTCTCCTCCGGCCAAAGCAACCCTCGCGGGACTAGCCGAATCCGCTCCGCTGGCACGGGCCACCGGCACCGAGGGATCGCTCGAGTCGATGAAGATGAAGGCCGGCACCTGAGCCGAGACGGGCTTGGTGGTGAGCATCCACACGGTGCTGGAGCCAGTCAGTGCCAGGGAGCCGACCATGGCCTGGAGCAGACCGCGCTTGCGTCGCCTGAGCCGGTCGTGCTGGATCTGATCGGCCTCCTCAAGGTCGGCATCGTATTTAAGGGGCGGCTGAGCCGACCCGCTCGGCCCCAGCGGCTTACCATAGGGCCCGGCGTCGGGAAGCAGCCAGAGCGGCGGCGCCACGGCAAACCGGCGCTCCTCCTTCTGGGCCCGCCGGAGGAGAACCAGGAGCAGGGCGAGAGCGAGTCCGGAGCCCAGCGCCAGAATGACCGGGATCACTGGGCGGGCATCGGTGCGGTCGCGTTCCAATTCGTCGAGCAGCAGGGTGCCGTTGACGATCTGATCGTCGGCGACTTTGGCCCGCAATCTGAAGGATCCACCCTCGATGGGCACTTGTTCGCTCCGCACCAGGACACCCACCGGATCACTCGCGTCGCTGAGCCGGTAATAGCCACGCCGGGCGCTGGGCGAAGTGGACCGCACGTCCATGACTTCCCCTTCGAGGCGCACCTCCTGACCCACCAGCGCGGTGCGCCTCGCCTTGATGTCGGCGATCCAGGCGTGGGTGGGTCCGGCGGGTGCGCCTGCGGCGAGAACCGCTATTCCAGCGTAGCGAAAAAGTGACGGGAACATCATCCTCTCAAACCTACCATGCTTTGTCCCAGCATCCCAAGGGTACCGTGAGCTTGAACCCCATGCCTCTGGCGGCTAAGTTTCTGATTCTACGTTGCTTAGCTCACTTGGACGGACATGCCGACCTACGAGTACCGCTGCCCCAAGGGGCACCAATTCGAGTTGATGCAGAAGATGAACGACCGACCCCGGGCCAAGTGTCCGGTGTGCGGCCTCGCCGCCGTACGCCAGATCTCGGGTGGGGCGGGGCTCATCTTCAAAGGCTCCGGATTCTATATCACTGACTATGGCAAGGACGGAAAGGGCCCGCGGAAGGAACGGGACACCGATTCGGCGAGCCCCGTGACACCGCCTGTCACGGAGTCCACCACGAAGGGCGACACCTCCGGCCCAGCCGAGAAGTCGACTTCCTCGGAGGCCGCCGCCAAGCCGGACAAGGCGACCAAGCCGGAGAAGCCGCCCGCCGCCTCCACATCCGCCCGCAAGAAGTCCAAGCCGTGAGCGAGGCGATCCGCAGCGAGCTGGCCCGGGTGGCGCACCTGCTGGGGGATCCCCGGGTGCCGTTCGTCCTGGAGCGCCCACGAGACACTGGCCACGGCGATCTCGCCACCAACCTCGCCATGCTGCTGGCGCGGAGCCGCAAGGTCAACCCGCGCGCCATGGCCGATGAAGTCGTGGCCGCACTCGCCTTTCCCGAGACCCTGGTGTCGAAAGTGGAGATCGCGGGGCCCGGGTTCATCAACTTCTGGCTGGCCGAGGACCAGCTCTCCGCGTCCCTGCGCGACATCATCCAGGCCGGGGCGCGGTACGGCGCCGCTGGCTTCGGCGCCGGGCAGCGAATCAACGTGGAATTCGTGTCCGCCAACCCGACCGGGCCGCTCCACGTGGGCCACGGGCGGGGCGCCGCGCTGGGTGACGGCATCGCCGCGCTGCTGGAGTGGACCGGGCACGAAGTAACCCGGGAATTCTACATCAACGATGCCGGCGTCCAAATCGATCGCCTGGTCGAGAGTCTGTGGGCCCGGATCCAGGAGAAGCAGGGTCGCGCCGCCGCCATCCCCGAAGGCGGGTACCACGGGGAATACGTGGTGGAAGCCGCCGAGAAGGCGGTCACCGACTTCGAGCCGCGCCTGCTCGATGGCACGTTCGAAGCCGCCGCGCCGACCCTTCGCAAGTACGTGCTGGCGATGCAGCGGGCCGAGCAGGACCTGCTGCTGCGGGACTTCGGGGTGCGCTTCGATATCTTCTCCTCCGAGCAGTCGATGTACGACAGCGGCCAGCTCCGGGAATCGCTCGCCGAGCTGGCCCGCAAGAGCCTGACCTACGACAAAGATGGCGCGCTCTGGCTCAAGACCGAGATGTTCGGCGACGACAAGGACCGGGTCCTCCGGAAGAGCGACGGGTCGTTCACCTACCTGGTGCCCGACATCGCATATCATCGGGACAAATACGAGCGCGGCTTCGGCCATGTGATCGACGTCTGGGGCGCCGATCATCACGGCTATATCGCGCGGATGCGTGCGGTGCTCCGCGCGCTGGGCTATCCTGCCGATTTCTTCGAGGTCTCGCTGGTGCAGCTGGTGAAGGTGATGCGGGGCGGGGAAGAAGTCCGGATGTCGAAGCGAGCCGGAGACTTCGTCACTCTGCGCGACCTGCTCGACTGGGTCGGGGTCGACGCGGCACGCTATTTCTTCCTGATGCGCAAAGGGGAGACGCCGTTCGTCTTCGACGTCGACCTGGCCCGGAAGCAGACCGACGAGAACCCGGTGTTCTACGTCCAGATGGCGCATGCGCGGATGAGCGGGATCTTCCGGGTGGCCAATATCGACCCCGACTCGGTGGGCAGCTCGGCCACCCTCGATGCCCTTCCAGCGCCGGAGGACGCCGAGCTGCTCAAGGAGCTCACCCGGTTTCCCGAGATCGTCGCGGTGGCGGCGCGGGCGCGGGAGCCGCACCGCGTCACCTCGTATCTCGAAGACCTGGCCCGCAGCGCGCACCACTGGTATCAGCACTGCCGTGTGCTGGGCGAGCCCGCCCCGACCGAGCAGGCCAGGTTGGTGCTGGCCCGCGCCGCCCGCATCGTTCTCGCCAACGGTCTCAGGCTGCTCGGCCTGCAGGCCCCCGACCGGATGTGATGGCATGAGCCTGCTCGTTGTCGGCAGCGTGGCGCTCGACTCGATCTTCACGCCGTTCGGCCAGACCGCCGATGCGTTGGGGGGCTCGGCGGTCTACTTCAGCGTCGCGGCGTCGCTGCTGCATCCGGTCCAGGTGGTGGGCGTGGTCGGTACCGACTATCCGGTTGCGGCGCTGGAGCGGCTGTCGGCCCGGGGCATCGACTGGAGCGGCGTCGAGCACGCCGAAGGGGAAAGCTTTCGCTGGAAGGGGAAATACTCCTACGACCTGCAGAGCCGGGAGACCCTGGAAACCCGCTTGGGGGTATTCGCAGCGTTCGAGCCCAAACTGCCCCCGGCGTGGCGGGACGCGAAATACGTCTTCCTCGGCAATATCGATCCGGTGCTGCAGCTCAACGTGCTGGTTCAGATGAAGTCGCCCGGACTGGTCGTCTGCGACACTATGAATTACTGGATCCAGAGCA
>JBEPVJ010000339.1:0-3573 GCA_041691095.1 Gemmatimonadales bacterium | reverse complement strand
CTCATAGGGAGTGATCCGCACGCCCTCCGCCAGCACGGGCACGGCTTCGGCGCATCGGCCCATGGTGCGGAGCACCTGGCCGAGCTGGTCCTGCACATGGGTATCCTGCCGGTAGAGCGCCAGCGAGGCGCGAGCCTCGCGCTCCGCCTCGGGATAGCGCTTCTCACCGTAGTAGAACCTGCTGGCGACATAGTGGGCCCGGTAGGTTCGCGGGGCGTCTTCTACCAGCTGGGCGAAAAAAATACTCTGGGTACGCCACACCAGCGCCCGCGTGCCGCTGCGAACCGCCGCAGCCGTCAGCACGGCCACGCCGAGCGCTGCGACGCTGATCCTCACCGGCGGAGATGCCTTGGCAAGCCGCGCGGATGCCGCGGCCGCCGCCGCCGCCAGCATCAGGACGGCGCCGACGCTGGGTAGAAACAGGGTGCGCTCCGCGAGAATGAGCCCGGTCGGCGCCAGCAGATTGCTCACCGGCAGCAGGGCCGCGGCAATCCACAGCACGCCGAGCCCTATCGCCTTCTGTCGGCGCCATCCCCACATCGCCAGTGCCGCCGCGACGATGAGCAGGCCGGCCCCCAGAAGCTGCCGCCCCAGCGGCGCACCGGTCAGTCCCAGCGCCGGCGGGCCATACTCTCCCTGCAGGTGTCCCGGCAGAAAAAGCAGCCGGGTCCATTCCGGCACGATCGCCAGCATGCCGGCCGCGCGGGCCGCCGGCCCCATCCCGGCAATCGCGGGCGCCGGCGACTCGCCGGCCAGGCTCCCTAACACGGTCAACCGGACCAGCAGTGCCGCCGCCACCGCCGCGCCCTGGAGGATGAAGACCGGAAGCACCCCGCGGCGTGGCGCCCTGAACCGGCACAGCTCCGCCGCGCCCAGCAGCGCCGGAACCATGTAGCCGGTTTCCTTGGATGCGATGGCCAGCAGCGTCAGCGCCGCCAACCCGAGCCGGCGGGCAAGATCCAGAGTTCCCGATTCTCGCCAGGCGAGGTAGCGCTCCACCGCGAGCAGCGCGAAGATCGCCACCAGCAGCTCCGATTGACCCACGACATTCGCTACCGCCTCGACGTGCACCGGATGGACCGCGAAGAGCGCCGCCGCGATCCATGCTCCCGGCGGCGGGAGCAACCGGCTCGCCAGCCGCCACACCAGCAGCGCCGTCAGCACCGCGAGCGCGATACTCACGCCATGGAATACCCGGGATCGCTCGCCGCCCAGGACCCATTCCAGATTGAACGTCTGGATGGTGAGCGGGCGGTAGAGCATGCCGACCGGCCAGTAGCTCGACTTCCAGATGGCCGGTGCCGCGCCGAGGCTGTGGACCAGGGAATTCTCGACGATGACCGGTACGTCGTCATAGACAAACCGGTTGTACAGCGAAGGCAGCGCCGCTGACGCGGCGAGCAATGCGACGGCCAGCGGAGCGAGCCACCTCCGCCGGCCTTCCAACATCATGGCGCGGTGCCCGTCTTGAAGACGTCGGTCGAATCAGGCGGCTGGGTGAGATGGAAGGCTCCCGCGGGCAGCCCGGACTTGAGCGCGCTATCCGCCGACTGGTGAAGCCAGCGCCACGTGGCCGGGTCGGTCCCCGACGCTACCCCGATCTTGGTCTCGTCGAGCGCCTCCTGGTACTTCCCCATTTTGAGCAGGCACGACACCAGTGACGCGCGGACCGGCTGGTTGTTTCCGGCGATCGCGAGGGACTTGCGATAGAGCTCCACTGCGGGATAGCAGAAGCCCCGCAGCCGAAGCCGATTGGCGTAGTCGAGATAGACGGTACTTACATAGGGTGGGGCCAGCGCGATGGACATCCGGTATTCCTGCTCGGCACGTCCGTCCATCTTGGCCAGCACGTACATCTCCGCCAGGGCGTGATGGGCCCGATAGCTGAGCGGCGCATCCTGATTGGCGGTGACGTACCAGTAATTGAACTGATCCGACCACACCGGGTGTCGCGTGGTGCTCCGATACACCCCGAGAATGAGCAGGATTCCGGTCACCATCGCCAGCCCGATTCGGCTCGACGGCTCGGCCCGCTCGAGCAGCAGCGCACCGAGGCCGCCCAGCGCGATCATCGCCCCGATGCTGGGGAGCAAGAGGGTCCTCTCCGCGAGTACGATGCCGGTCGGTATCAGCACGTTATGCACCGGGAAAAGCGCTACCGCCATCCAGGCCAGCCCGAAGGTGATCGCCGGCGCCCGCTTGCGCGCGGCCACCGCCGCGATGACCGCTGCAACCAGCAGCAGCAGCCCCAGCGTATCCGCGGCGATCCAGACATTCTGCCCAGGGATTTCCTGAGGGCTGTAGTCGCCCTGCAGATGCCGCGGCCACAGCAGCAGGCGAACCCATTCCGGCACCACAGTCAGCATGGTCAGCAGCCGGCCCGACACCCCCTGCGGCGCCAGTGCCTCCGCGATCGCGGTGCCTCGTACGCTGCCGCCGAGCACCGAGGTGCGGACCGCGAGGAATTCTACCGCCAGCATCACCAGGAAGAAGTAGAGGAATCTCACCTGGCGCACCCGAATCGCGGGGCTGTCGGCGGCCGGCACCAGGAAGAGCTCCGCCGCAAGCAGCAACCCGGGAAGCACGACGGCGTTTTCCTTGAAGAGACACGCCACCAGGTAAAGTGCCCCGATGCTCAGGGTCGTACCGATCCGGAGCGGTCCACCAGCCCGCCGCGCTGTCACGTAGCGGAAGACCGCGATGCAGGACAGCAGCCCCACCCACAGCTCGCCCTGGTTGACCGCCATCGCCACCGCTTCGACGTGGACCGGATGGACCGCGAACAGCGCCGCCGCCGCGAACGCCGCTGCAAGAGGCAGCGTTAGCCGTGCAATCCTGAACATGGCGATACAGGTGACCGCATACAGTAGATAGCTGACGATTCGGAAGGTGATCGCGCCGCCGCCACCGCCGGCCCATTGGAGTGCATAGGAGATGAGCGCCAGCGGGCGGTAGAGATCGGGCGTGAACGGCTTGGGCCAGTAGGGCTCTGCAAAGAACTGGAGCAGGTGCCCCAGATCGTGCACGGCCTTGTTCTTCCATATGATGGCGAAGTCGTCCTGGGCGAATTGATTGGCAATTCCTGAGATCGAAGCACCGATTGCGAGGAAGGCCAGGCCCAGTGGCGCAAGCCAGCGAGGGTACCGGCGGGAGAGGTCGGGCTCCGCTGAATGCGTCACGAGATGCGCCTTTCTTCGACGATTGGGCCACCGCGGGTCCACGGGCTTGCAAAGTCCAAGGGGGGGCTCAGGGGGCTGGGTCCTCTCATCCGCCGGGTGCCGAGCATCATCCCCTTGAATGGTAATGGCTTAGGGATTCCCCGCGAGGGTGGCACCATCGTTGCTCTCTGTGATGCCCGGAAACCAAGAGCGGCAACATAACGCCGGATTACCGTACCACCGACAGCAGTCTCACACTATTGGGAGGGAAGAAACAAAATGTTTAACCGCAAGGGCTTCACGTTGATCGAGTTGCTGATCGTGGTCGTGATTATCGGCATTTTGGCCGCCATCGCGATCCCGAAGTTCGCAGCGACGAAGGACAAGGCCAAGCTGGCGTCGGTCAAGACCGACG
>JBEPVJ010000338.1:0-3581 GCA_041691095.1 Gemmatimonadales bacterium | reverse complement strand
CACCGCCTGAGTCGCGATGCCGGCGGCCGCCGCCAGGAGCATCACCCCCACGATCATCGCGGCGATCGCCTCGGCCTTGCCGTATCCGAATGGGTAGCGGTCGTCGGGGTCCCGCGCGGCGACGCGGAGGCCGCCCCAGACGATCAGCGAGGAAAAAAGATCGGCGATCGATTCGACCGCATCGGCGATGAGGGCGTAGGAGTTGCCCAGAATGCCGGCGGCCAGCTTGACGAGCGCGAGAATCCCGTTGGCCAGGAGCCCCAGCTGCGCCAGCCGGATCCCGCGATTCATGGGGAGATCACTTGCGCCGGAGCCGGGTCTCGAAGAGCTCCAGAATGCGCCGGTACTCATCGGTCCAGGAGTCGGGACGCACGAAGCCGTGATCTTCCAGCGGATAGGCCGCCAGCGTCCAATCGGTTTTCCCGAGCTCGATCAGCCGCTGAGTGAGCCGCACCACGTCCTGGAAATGCACATTCACGTCCACCATTCCGTGCGCGATCAGCAGCGGATCCTCCAGCCCCTCGGCGAAATAGATCGGTGACGACTGCCGGTAGGCGATGGAGTCTTCCTGCGGCTCGTTCAGAATCTCCGCGGTATACCCGTGGTTGTAGTGGGCCCAGTCGGTGACCGGCCGAAGTGCCGCGCCGGCGCCGAAGAATTTGGGCTCGGTGAACAGCGCCATCAACGTGATGAATCCGCCGTAGCTCCCGCCGTAGATGCCCACCCGCTCCGGATTGATGCCGTATTTCCTGGTGAGCCAGCGTACCCCGTCGACCTGGTCCTGGAGGTCCCGGCCGCCCATGTGCCGGTAGATCGCGGTGCGCCAGTCCCTTCCATAACCCGCCGAGCCGCGGTAGTCGATATCCAGAACCACATACCCCTTCGAGGCGAGCAGCTGGTTGAATTGGTACTCGCGCGAATAGTAGGACCAGTAGTTGGTGACGTTGTGAAGGTAACCCGCGCCGTGCACGAAGATCACCGCCGCGCCGTTCGGCTTGGCGCCCATGTCGGAAGGGCGGTAGATCCGCGCCGGAACCTGGACACCGTCGGAGGCGGGGATCTGCACGATCTCCGGCATCAGCCAGTGGAAGCTCAGCCACTCCCTGGTCGGCGACGTGGTGAGCTGACTGCGTCCACCGCCGCTCACCTGCTGAATGAAGAGCTCCGGCGGCCGGTTGGACGTCGAGAACACGTCGGCCAGCATGGTGCCGTCGGGTGAGAGAACCACGGTATGCCCGCCGACTTCGGCGGTGAGCCGGATGGGCGGTCGGGCGGTCGCCCCCGTCGCCACATCCATCAGGTAGGCCTGGCGTTCATAGGGCGACGCCTCACTGGTGTGGAGCAGCCACCGGCTCCGGTCGGGCGTCAGCTCCGCCGCCTCGACTTCCCACTTGCCGCGGTTGCGCTGCACCTTGCCACTGCCGTCGGCGTGCATGGTGTACAGGTGGGCGTAGCCGTCGGCCTCGGAGACGAACCAGATGCCCTGGTCGCCGGGGAGCCATCCGGCGCAGCCGGCGCAGGGCCCGCCGACCCACGCCGAGTCGCGCAGCACGTCAATCGCCGCGGCGGACACCGGATTCGCGTCGATCCGGATCAGGTCTCGGGTGGTATAGTCCCGGGTCGACGCATAGATCAGAGCCGACGTCCCCGCGTCATTCCAGCCGAGCGGGAACAGGTTGCCGAAGACGCCGCTGCTGTCGGAGGCGATGGGCCGAATCCAGGAAACCTGGCCGGTGGCAACGCTGAGGACGCCGACCCGCTCCTTGTCCTGCAGGTCGCCGACCTTGGTGCGGGCGGGCAGCTCTTCGGTGTAGCCAGAGCTGGTGACGTAGGCGGGCACCTGTGCGGTGCGCTGATCCTTGGGCGGAGTGACGAGGTGCACCAGCACCGCCGCGCCCGACGGAGACGGGACCAGGGTTCCTACTCGCTCGCCGGGAGCAAGGTAGAACGGCTTCATGGCGCCGGCGGCGCGCGCCTCCCGCTCCGCCTTGTCCACGCTGTCCCGCCAGCGCCGATCGCGGATCCCGCCCAGCAGTCTGGCTTCCTCGGTTTCGAGGAAAGCGCGCTGGCCTTCGGCCTTCTTGGGATCCTCGGGGGCAGGCCCGCTGCGGATATCAGTGAGCTGGAGCTCTTCCGCCTGCCCCAGGTCCAGGGCGAAGATGTTGTTGTCCCGCTGGAAGAAGATCCGCGACCCTCCGCGATCGAAGGAAGGATTGGACTCGAAGGACGCCGGAGTGTTGGTGAGGCGGTGGACCTGGCCGCCGGGCAAATCCACCAGGTAGAGATCACCCCGCACCGACGTAACCCGCCTCCTGCCGTCCGGCGAGAGCGCCCCGTCCGCGGACGCGGCGGACAGCGAGTCGGCCTGGGCGTTGCTGAGCGCCTCGGGCACCGAACCCGCAACGGCTCGCACCCGGTACGGACGAAGACTCTCTTTCCAATCGGAGCCGGGGGGTAGCCAGCGGAAATAGATCCATTGGCCCTCGGGGCTGAACTCGATATTGGACGGCTCGTGTCCGACGTTCTGATAGCCCCGCATGATGCTGGGCACGGTGAGCGGAAACTGCGCCGCAGCCACGGGCGGGAGCAGCACGAGGATCAGGGCGGGCAGCAGACGGCGCATTGAAATCCTGTCGAGGTGAATGGGTGCCACAAACCGGTCAGGGGCTGAGACGCTCCAGCTCCCACGCACCGTTGGCGGCTCTCCGATAGCGGATGCGATCATGCAGCCGGTTGGGACGGCCCTGCCAGAATTCATATTCTTCGGGAATAACCCGGATGCCACCCCACCAGGGTGGCCGCGCGATTCCGCCATCGGCATGGTGACTCGCCGCCTCGGCCCACCGGGTCTCCAGCTCGCCCCGATTGGCCACCACCTGGCTCTGGTGAGAGACCCAGGACGAGAGACGGCTTCCCACCGGCCGCGAGGTGAAATAGGCATCTGATTGCGCCCCGGCGATTGGCTCGGTCATTCCGACGATGCGGACCTGGCGCTCCAGCTCGGCCCACCAGAAGACCACCGCCGCGCGCGGGTTCGACGCCAGCTCGCCGCCCTTCCGGCTGCGCGAGTCGGTGAAGAACACCAGACCATGATCGTCGGCGCCCTTGAGCAGCACCATTCGGGCGGATGGATGCCCATCGGGGGTGGATGTGGCGAGGGTCATGGCGTTGGGTTCGGGCAAGTCTGCGTGGACCGCTTCGTCGAGCCAGGAGAGGAATTGCCGCAGAGGGTGACGCTCGACCGAACGCTCGTCGAGCTCTGCCTTGGCGTAGGCCTTTCGCAGGTCAGCGAGGCTCATGGCTCATCCCCTTCCAGGAAAATGGTGAAGCCCCGCGCCAGATACCCGGCGAGCGCCGTGGGATGATCGAGCGTGCAGGTGTGCAGCCATACCCGCTCCACGACCGGTCCCATCACGAAGGCGCGCCCGACGGCCCGGGTCAACAATTGTCCGCCCAGTCCCTGGCCGGTGTACGCGGGAAGGAGTCCGAAGTAGACGATCTCGACGCTTCCAACTGCCTGTGCTTCCAGCTCGAAATAGCCGATAGGAGCACCCGAGCGGTAGGCCACCCAGGTCTCGACT
>JBEPVJ010000337.1:0-3587 GCA_041691095.1 Gemmatimonadales bacterium | reverse complement strand
GTTCGGGCCCACGCGGCGGCCTCTTCGACGGTGCCTGGGGCGAGACCCACGGGCATTGGGAGCGGGGCCAGACCACCGCCGGCACAGGCGACAAGCAGAAGCGGGGCGAGCGGCAGAGTGCGCATCATGGCGTGGATCATAGCGGCGCTGGTCGGTGCTCAGAAGAGGCGAACGGGATCCGGCGACACCGCAAGCAGGGACATGACGTCGGCCGGAAGCCGGGCCCAGCTGAAATCCGCGCCGAGCACCAGCATCGAGGTTTCCGCGGTAGCCACCAGCGAGGAACGCTCGGCGCACTCGAGCGCGTATCCGAAGATGACCCGCCGTGAAGCGCGTTCGCGTACCCAGCAACGAACCCTGATGACATCGTCGTAGCGGGCCGGCTGGCGGTAACGAACTCGCAGATCTCCTACGGCCAGGCGAAGTCCCCGTCGCTCGAGGTCGGCATAGGTTACGCCGATCCGCCGGATATGCTCGCACCGCGCGATGTCGAGCCATACCAGGTAACGGGCGTGATAGACCACGCCCATCTGGTCGGTCTCGCTGTAGTTGACCCGGACGAATGTCTCCGACACGCCCGGCAGATCTGGTGTCATCTTGCCTTCCCGTCCTATCTTCGTGCGATGCCCATGGAACGTCTTGTCATCGTCTCGGACTCGCATCTGGGCGCGGTCCCGGACAGCGTCGAAGCCGCGTTCCTGTCTTTCCTCGATCGGGTCGAGCAGCTCGGCGACGGGCTGCTCGTCAACGGGGACCTGTTCGACTTCTGGTTTTCCTACCGCCGGGTGATCCCGCGCGCCGGGGTGCGGGTCGTGGCGCGGCTCGGCGAACTGGCCCGGAGGATTCCGGTGGCCATGACCGGCGGCAACCACGACCGATGGGGCGGCTCTTTCTGGGAAACCGAGCTGGGTATTCGCTTCGGATCCAAGGAGCTCCGACTCGAGCTCGCCGGCCGAACCGTTCTGGCCATTCACGGTGACGGGGTCGCCGAGGCGCACTGGAAGGGGCGCCTCATTCACAAGATCACCCGCCATCCGGTGACCTCGGCCATCTACGGTCTGATGCACCCCGATGCCGGCATCTGGATGGTCAAGCGATTTAGCGGTCACCTGGCCGACTCGACCCGCGACGCCGCCGTGCTGGATGCGGCGGCCGCCCGCCAACGTGCCTGGGCGGAGCAGCGCCTGCTGACCGAGCCCGGCGTGGCGCTCCTGGTGATGGGGCACACCCACCGCCCCGCCCAAAGCGAGCCCCGCCCGGGTCAGCGCTATCTCAATCCCGGTGCCTGGCTCGACGGATTCCGCTACGCAGTCGCCAGCAGCGACGGCGTCAAGCTCAGCCAATTCCCAGGGTAACTACCTCAGCCCGATTCAGCAGCCCGCCGAGAAACCGCGCGCCAACATGCTGGAACCGGACCGGATCGTCACTCACCGCAAAACGGTGGGTGGCGGGTTCACCGCGCGGTGCCTCGAGCCCCGCCCCGACCAGAACATCGTGGAGTGCGCGGGCGGTCTCGTCTGCACTATCGATCAGCCGCACCGCGGCGCCCATCACGTCCTGCAGGAGCGGCTTCAACAGCGGATAGTGGGTGCAGCCGAGCACCAGCGAGCCGACCCCCTGCTCCCGCAGCGGTGAGAGATACTCCTCGGCCACCAGCCGCGTGGCAGGATGATCGAACCACCCCTCCTCCACGAGCGGCACCAGCAGCGGACAGGCCCTCGCGACGACCTCGGTATCCGGCGCCAGCCGGCGGATTTCCCGTTCGTAGGCTCCGCTTCCAATGGTGCCCGCGGTTCCAATCACACCGACGGGAAGTCCGCCGGCAACGGCCACGGCGGCTCGCGCCCCCGGCGCGATGACCCCGATGACTGGAACCGGAGATTGCTCGCGAAGGAGGTCGAGCGCGTGGGCGGTACTGGTGTTACAGGCCACCACGATTGCCTTGACCCCCTGAGCCAGCAGCCACTCCATGATTTCGAGACTGTAGCGGCGCACCGTGTCGGCCGATTTGGGACCGTAGGGCACTCGCGCGGTATCGCCGAAATAGATGGTCGAGTCGTGGGGGAGTCGCTGAAAGATCGCGTGCGCTACGGTCAGGCCGCCCAGGCCGGAATCGAAAATTCCGACAGGCGCGCGATTCACGGAATTCGGAACGGCACGATCGCCTGCATCCCGACACCGTGGGGCGCCGGCCTGAACTTGACGTCGGAGGGAAAATCCTGGAGGTGGGCGCTCACGTACGCCTCGAGACCGGAAAACAGGTGGTTGAACGCCAACATCACGAGCCAGTCCTGCCGCTCACTCTTCTTGCCGACGATCCGCACGGAATCGGCGCCGACCCGCCGCAGATAGCGCACCTCGCCAGCCGCCTTCAGCGTCATGCCGAGCGATACGCCTTCCCACATCACGAATAGACTGGCAGTGAGCTTTCGGTTGAGAATCGACTGGCCCCAGCCCGGGATGAGCAGGGAATGGAAGAAGGCGGGGAGTGGCTTGATACCGTAGATCGTGTCGCGTGCCGCCGGCTGAGACACCGGAAGCGGTGCGGTCGGCGCCGGCTGTGCGGGCGCCTGGGCCACGAGGGGCCCAGCGCTCAGCAGCGCGAAAAAGGTGGCGGGAGCGTGTGGGAATCGAACCCACCGGAGCCGCCGTAGGCGTCTCCATCGCGGTTTTGAAGACCGGCCGAACCACCAGGCCCGATCCGCCCCCGCACCCTCGTGGAGGGAGGTGCTGCTGTTCACCGCTTACTTCTCACCTCGTACCGCGACAACTTCGATCTCCACCAGAACGTTCCTGGGCAGCCCCGCCGCCGCCACCGTGCTTCGGGCCGGACGATGGGAGCCGAACCGGCGGGCATAGACCTCGTTCATCGCCGAAAAATCCGCCATGCTCTGGAGGAACACAGTCGTCTTGAGCACTCGGGACAGGTCGGAGCCCGCGGCTTTGAGGACCGCGTCGAGGTTCGACAAGACCTGCTCGGTTTGCTCGGTGATCCCTTCCGCGGAGATTTCCATGGTGGCCGGATCGAGGGCGATCTGGCCCGCGGAAAAGATGAGCTCGCCGAAGGTGGCCGCCTGACTGTAAGGGCCGATGGCCTTGGGGGCGTTGGGGGTCGATACGAATCCGATAGTCATTAGAACAATCCCTCGATGCGGCCGTCTGCGTGAACCCGAATGTTTTCCGCGGCCGGGGTCTTCGACAGTCCCGGCATGGTCATGATGTCTCCGGCCAGCGCCACCACGAACCCGGCGCCGGCGGAGGCGTATACATCCCGAATGGTAATTCGGAAGCCGGTCGGGCGCCCCAGCTTGGTGGGATCGTCGCTGAAGGAATACTGGGTCTTGGCCATGCAGACCGGAGTGGCGGCCATCCCCATCGCCTCGCACTGAGCGATAGAGCGGTCCGCCGCCCGGGGATAATAAAAGCCCGCGGCCCCCGAGATATTAGTGGGGGTGGGCGGGATCTTGAACGACTCGGCCGGCGCTTCGAGCGACTTGAGGAACGCGACCTGTCTCATAAACACATCTCCGAGCACACGAGACGCACTCCTAGCTCGTATGCCCTCTTCTGCATGAAAAAAAAAATCG
>JBEPVJ010000336.1:0-3587 GCA_041691095.1 Gemmatimonadales bacterium | reverse complement strand
GGCCCCGGAGCGCTACGGCCTCGATCTGCTGGTAGATCTTTCCCGCCTCGTACCGATGGATGACCCCGCGGCTCCGGTGACCGAAATCTCGGTGACCGACGATCCAGAAACGCCGGAGACGCTGACAGGACTCGTGTCGAGAGCGTGGGGCATTGCGGCCGGCGATGGCACCGTCCGGGTGCCCAGAGCGGCACTCCGACTTATCGCCGACGTCGCGGGGGCCGGCGTAGAGCAGCGATCAAGGGCGTGCGACCGCCACCAACGGGTGCCCTCCAGTGAAAACCCGCTGGTGGCGGCGGGACTCGAGCGGCAGCCGGTGATCTCGCGCGCGGCGGCGCTCTTTCGGCAGGCTGCCCTCGCGAGCGCCGGGAGCCGTCCGGTTCGTCTGGTGCCGGCCTGGCCTGACAACCGCCGGTGGGCTGTAGCCATCACGCACGATCTCGACGCAGTTGAATGGTGGCCGCTCTTCACCGGTCTTCGGCTGGCCGAGCTCGCCCGGAAGGGCCACTTTGCCCTGGCGGCGCGCGTGTTCGGGGCGGCGGCCCGAAGCATCGGTGCCGATCCGCTCGGCGACGGCGTACGGTCTCTCCTCACGGAGGAAGCCCGGCACGGCGTTGCTTCAACCTGGTTCGTGCTATGCGGGGCTCCGACCGTTCGGACCATCGTCTCGGGAGATCTCACCTATCGCCCCGAAGCGGCAAAGACCCTCGCACTGCTCAAGGCGACCGTCGTCGCCGGCCACGAAATCGGGCTGCATGGCAGCTTTGAAACCGGGAAGAACCCCGGCGCCTTCTCGGCGCAGCGGACCCGGCTTGCAGCGCTCACCGGGCGGGACGTTCTCGGCGTCCGGCAGCATTTCATCAAAATGCGTCCCGGTGCCACCCAGCGCTCTATGAGCAGGGCCGGATTTTCGTACGACGCGACCTACGGCTTTCCCGACCGAAATGGATTCAGGCTCGGTATTGCAGATGCGGCGCCGGGATGGGACGACGCGAGCCAGTCCGTCAGCTCGATGACGGAGGTGCCGCTGGCCTGGATGGACCGCGCGCTCAGTAAATATCGCGGCATCGAGAGGCCCGACGCCTGGATCGACGATGCATTGGAGCTCGCCGGTGCGGCGTGCGAGGTGGACGGACTCTGGGTGGGGTTGTGGCATCCGAACCTGACACTCCCCATGGGGTATCCCGCCGCTCCCGAGGCCTTCACCCGGCTGCTGGAGGAGCTGGGCCGCCTCGAGCCGTGGTGGGGCCGTATCCAGGACCTCGTCGAATGGCGCCACGCGCGGCGCAGCGTGCGAGCCAGCGCCTTGTCATCCGACGGACGCGTGACAGCCTCGCTTCCATTCGCACCTCCAGCGGCTCTGCGGATGCTGAACGCCCGAGGTGAGCCCGCCGAGGAAGTCGGCGTCGAGGCGAGGCCCTGGTGAACCCACTGAATCGGCGTCTCAAAGTGCTGTTCGTTGCTCACTCATACCCACGATTTCCGCTGGACCCGGTCGGATCGTTCATCCTGCGGCTGGCCGTGGCCCTCCGGGAATGCGAGGTCGACGTGCAGGTCCTGGCCCCCGCGGGGGCAGGGCTCGCCGCCAGCGAAACGTACGAAGGGATTCCGGTTCACCGTTTTCGGTACGCCACCGCCCGACGTGAGACCCTCGCGTACGTCGGGACTATGGCCGCCCAGGTACGCAGTTCCTGGAGCGCGCGGCTGGCCATGGCGGGATTCATCGGCGCCGGGATGCTCGCTACCAGAAGGACCGCCCGCCGCTGGCCCGCCGATGTGGTGCACGCCCACTGGTGGTTTCCCGGCGGATTGATCGCGCTGGGAGCGCGGCCGGGTCTCGGCTATCCGGTTGTGACTACGCTACACGGCTCGGATCTCCGAATCGCGAGGGAAGGGAGCTTCGCCCGCCGGCTATTCCGGTCGGTGGCACGGCGCTCCGCTGCGCTGACCACCGTCTCTTCGTGGCTCGCGCGCGAAGTCCGGCAGCTCGCTCCGGACCTCTCCCCAGTGATCGAGCCGATGCCGATCGCCCCGGAGCTCTTTCACCCCGGTGACCATCGCCAACCGGACCGATTGCTCTTCGTCGGAAAGCTCAATCCGCAGAAGGGCTTTTCCCATCTGCTCGAAGCCCTCCGCAGGATGCGAAGCCGTCCCATGGTAGACATCGTGGTCGGCACCGGGAGCGACGCGGAGCAGGGACAGGCTCTGGCGAAGGAAGCGGGAGTGGCGGAGCAGCTCCAGTGGCACCCGCTCCTCCAACAGGCCGAGCTGGCCGAGCTCTATCGCAATGCAACGGCGCTGGTCATGCCGGCGGTAGAGGAGGGACTCGGCCTGGTTGCGGTGGAGGCGTTGATGAGCGAAACGCCAGTGGTGGCGTTCGACTCCGGTGGGGTCTCGGACAGCGTGCTGCATCAGCGTACCGGACTGCTGGTGCCGGCTGGAGATTCCACCGCGCTGGCCGGCGCACTGGATGACCTCCTGAGCCGTTCCGACCAGGGGGCCTCGCTCGGTCGTGACGGACGCGAATACGTCCTCCGGCGCTTCGCACCCGATGCCGCGGCGGCCCGATACGCGGCGATCTATCGGGCTTGTCTTACGGCCGGTGCCCGCCAACTTTTGAGTCCATGAAATGGAGCAGCTCGTGACCCGACCCGACGGAAATGGCTCCTCACCCCTGCTGACATGGACCCCCAGGCGTGCCGGGCTCCTGGCGGGTGTCATTTTCGTCGCGGCGGCCCTGACGCTCTGCTGGCCGATCTTCCAGGGCCGGGTCTTCGCCGGGGACGACTACTACCTGGCGGGTTGGGCGTTCCGGAGGTTCGGCGCCGAATACTGGCGGGCCCACCACGCTATCGCCCTGTGGAATCCGTACATCTTCGGCGGGCTGCCCTACGTGGGCGGCATGCACGGCGACATTTTCTATCCAACCGCCTGGCTGCGCTACTTCCTCCCGCTCGACATCGCCACCAATCTCACTTTCTCTGGGCACATCGTCATCGCCGGGATCGCGATGTATGCCTTTCTTCGCGGGTTGGGCAGCTCCTGGACCGCGGCCGTTACCGGCGGACTGGCCTATGAGTTGACCGGGATCGTGGCATCGCAAGTCAGCCCCGGTCATGACGGGAAGCTCTTCGTCTCCGCGCTCGCGCCCTTGTTGCTGCTCGCGCTACTGCAGGGCATCCGACACCGCAAAATGTCCGGCTACGCCTGCACGGCGCTTCTGGTCGGGCTGGTGATGCACGGACACCCACAATCTGCGTACTACCTGCTGGTTGCCGCGGGGCTGTGGACGCTCGCACTGACCTTCGGTGACCCCGCCGGCCCCAAGGGCAGCGACCGCTGGCGCGCGCTGGCGATGAGCGCGGGAATGGTGGTGCTTGGCGTCGGGCTCTACGCCATCCAGCTCCTGCCGTTCTACAACTACATCCCGTTCTCTCCTCGCGGTGAGGGAGGGCCCAGCGGAGGCTGGGAGTACGCTACCTCATTCGCCATGCCCCCCTCCGAAATATTCACGACGTTCCTTCCAGAGATGAATGGTGTACGAGGCGCGTACACCGGCATGAATTGGATCAAGACCCACACTGAAT
>JBEPVJ010000335.1:0-3587 GCA_041691095.1 Gemmatimonadales bacterium | reverse complement strand
AGCTTCATATGTGTTAAAGAGACTCGAATACTAGCTGTGGACCGCGATGGGGCAGGTGTCTCCCGGGCCGGGCTTCCAGGCGAGGTAGGCCGCGCTGGGCTGGGCACCGGCCTTCGGGTCGGTGGGAGCGGTGACGTGGTCACCGCCACAGGCGGCAATGGTGACAACACCGGCCCCCGCGAGGCCGAGCAAAGGGATGCGCATTGCAGACTCCGATCGAGCTGGGGAGGAAACCCCAATCTATGATCCGCCTCGGCGACCGCCAGTGATGCAAGTCACCAACGCATGGACGAATTTCACTCACGGCTGGGCCGCTCCTGCGGCGGGCGTTGCCCGGACCAGTTGGGCAACCACCCGCGCGCAGAGTATCGGTTCCTACGGCGGCACTTGCACCGCGCTGAATGTCACCGTCCGCAGTGTGGACTTGAACGACAGCTGGGCATCTGCTTTTCGGCTAGGAGGAGGCTGATGGAGAAGAAGCACATGGCCACGAGGCAATGCCAGAAACCGACGATGAACCGCGTGCCGCGCGGGCTGCCAGCAATTCGCTAGAAGCTGCGTGCGTAGGCGAGGCAGGCCGCTTCCAGCTCGGCGGTGGTCTTGCTGGTCTGGGCCAGGATGTACTGAAAGAGCGCATCGTTGCTGACTCCGGCGCCCGGACTCGCCTGGATCAGCGCGAACACGCCGGCCAGCACGTTCGCGAAGACGGTGGCGAGATACCCGATGAGCATCGAGTTCTGGGCATTGCGAACCGCGACCAAAGGCACACCGGTCGCTTGCCCGCTTCCCGGCCCGATGAGAGCTTGAGAGCTCATAGGTATGCTTGCCAAACCCGTCACGCCGTCCGTCTAAGGCACCAGCCTCGCCGAGAAGGTCCAGGTGTCGGTCCGGGTGCCGGTAGGCGGGCCCGGGGCGGCGAGATGCAGCAGGTCGGTCAACTGAATCGTCCCCGACATCACCGGACCATTCTTGACGGCGTTCAGCGTGAATATCACGGTCGGATAGGCAGCGAAGTTCACCCCACTCCCGTTGCCCCCACCCCCGCCTTGGGTCCCCACCGCAACACCGGACAGACCCCCGCTCTGGAGGCCTCCGCTGTTGCTCAGCGTGGCGAGCTGGCATTCCTGGACGGATATGCCGGCAAATGCCGGGGTGCACTGCGTTGCCAACTCGAAGTTCTCGTTCCCGAAGTGACCGTTAGGGTCCAGGGCGAGCGCGGACTCCGTCGGGGAGCTGACCTGCAGATGCACCAACGGGAAATAGCTCGCGAAGGCATTCGCCGGTGGCCCGGCGTAGCTCTGGTCCAGCAGGAAGATGAGTCCCCGGCCCGGCAGCGCTTCGATATGGGCGATGATGTCGCGAAACGGTCCCGCGTCGTCGAGCAGCGGATCGGGAGCAGGTCCGCCGCCGCTGGTGTGGGTGAACGACTCGAGCCGCCACGCCGGCGACGCCTGGACGACCGTCGCGGTCACAGTGCTGGAAAATTCGAACGGTATACCGCTAAACTCGGCCGGATCAATGAGGCTCACGGAAACCTCATAGGTGCCCGTGGCCGGAAACGCATACACGAGGCTCGGCGTGGTGGTCGACACCCTCTGGGAATTTTGCCCGTCTATGATATCCCATTCGTACGTCAGTCCCGGCGGCAATCCGCCGGAGGGGAGCCTGCCCTGGAAGGTCACCGTCAGCGTGATGGGGACCCCCACGATGGCCCTGATCGGATCCGGCGCAATCGCGACTGTGAAATCGTGAAGGACGTAAATCACGACCTCCTGCTTCGCAATGGCCTTTCCGGCGGCGTCCGCCAGCGTCACCCCGATGGTGAAGTTGCCGATCCTGGTGAATTTATGGATGAGGGTGCTGTCGTCCTGCACAACGGTGGGCGCGCTGCCGTCGCTGAAAGTCCAGGTGTACTTCGAGCCGGGCGTGGCGAGAGCGCCCGCGGAGGCGAAGAAGTGACCCGGCGTGTCGGTTTTCAGCCCCCGCTCGACCAGGCCGACGGTGAACGGCTCATAAACTACCGTGAAGGGCTTAGCATCCACGAAGCCGAAGCCATTGTCGAAAGGTGAATTGGCTTTCGCCACCGCGAGATAGGTCGTGGTCCCGGCCTGATTCTGGGACTGGTTGAGATCGGTCGTCCCGCCGGCGTCCCAGATCTCGGTATGATGCTCGTCGGGCGCGCCACCGGTGGTCTTGGCGGGACAGCTCGGGCAGATCATCCGGACCTGCAGGTCGATGTCGGTGGTCTTTACGGTGTCAGGCAGGGTGGACCAGGTGGCGGAGAGATTGTCGTAGACCTCGAAGCGCCAGGTCGGCGGGTACCGGTCGGCGCCGGCCTTCTGTTGGACGAACTCGGCCCAGCGGGCAGAGATCTTCGCCATGGCCACCGCGCCGGTCACGCCCATGGCGTATGCCTTGTCGAAGGCGCTGGGCGCCGCGCGGGCGTTGACCTGCAGGCTCACCGGCGTCAGAACGCCGGACAGGAACACCATGGTTCGGGCGGTCCCGGGAAAGTTCGGATCGGCAAAGGAAACGTCGGCGCGGGTGCCGTTATAGGTCGCCGCGTATGCCACCACGGCATGGGCGCCGATGGTCCCCTTCAAGAACATCAGAACCGGGCGGCTGTTGAGCTTGAGGGTGAGGAGTACCCAGGTGGCGGTCAGGTCTTCGAGTTTGGCGCCTCTGGCGGTGGCCTGCGTGATCAGGGTGGACATCTGGCTCCCAGCGACTTGGAACTGGGGGTTCGCGTCTCCCTGGACCGACCCGGCGAACCGGATGCCCTGCACGTTGTCCCATTGATTGGTGATGCTCTGGTCGTAGCGGTGGAAGAGCTGGGGCTGCCCGCCCGCCTTGACGAAGTAGTGGTAGTACATCGCACTGACGCTCATCCCCTCGCAGTCCCCGCCGGGGCTGACATAGTCGCCATAGTTGATGAACTCCCAGTCGTCGGCGCCGGGACGGAAGCTGCTGGTGAAGGTGCCCACCAGGTTGACCCTGGGCGTCTTGACCCAGACGATCTGCACCACGCCGAACCCCGACGGGGCAGTGGCGGTGACCCCGCTCCGTAGTGCGGCGTTGCCCGGCACCGCGAGCGCAGTGGCGGAGAAGTGGCGGGCGGCGAGGGTAGCAGAGGTATCGCTGCGGTCCACCAGGGGGATGCCTTCGAGCGTGGAGGTGGCGGGGTCGAAGTAGAACGGCGCCACCGCGTCGTCGTCGGTGAGGTGCATCGGCACCGTGAGGGTCATCACGCTATCCGCATAGTCCCGACCGTTGCTCACCACCAGCACCGGCCCGACCTGGGAAAAGCCGGTTGGGAGCGGCACCGTGACGCCGGAATCGGCGGTGATGGTCCACTGGCTGGGTGACGGGTAGGCCCCGGCGGGCACAGTGAGGGTGAGCCCGTTCAGCGGGTCGGCGGCGTTGGTGTACTTGAGCGTGCCGCCGGTGACCGGCACGGTGAGCCCGGCAATCAGGGTGCGGGGCGCCGGGGCCGGCGGCGGAGGCGGAGGCGCCGGAGGGTTGGGCGGCGGTGCGGGAGCCGGGCTGGTGCTAGCGGGCGCCACCATCGCGGCGGTGGGCGTCACTAG
>JBEPVJ010000334.1:0-3645 GCA_041691095.1 Gemmatimonadales bacterium | reverse complement strand
GCCGGATACGCTCTCTGGCGGCGGGTGGGTGGGCTCGTTGTTGTTAATAACGCAGTGGCCGAATCGTGAGCCGGGCGCGAGGCCGGTGGACGCGCCGCGACCTGCACGGGAACCGCGGGCGCGGGCCGAGCCGGCGGTGTCACCACGGCGCGGGGCACCCACCCGGTGCGACGAACCTCGGTCCAGCCACCCTTCACCGCGATCCGGTTGAACAGCGCGCCCTGCACCGCACGTCCGATCACCGGCCCGTCGGGTGTGATGCGAAGATTTTGCCCCGCGGCGCTGCTCACCGAGACATCGAATCCGTCGCGCGTGTCGGCCTGGGTGGATGCGGTCCAGAGCCACCCCTGCACCGTGACTTCGCTGTGCTCACCGGAGGTCCGGCGTGGCGTGAGACGGAGACCCGCCACCAGCGTCATGAGGCGCAATCCGCGCGGCTCTTTCAGGAATGGAGTCTCCTGGGCGAGCCGTACTGGCGCCTGCGCGACGAGGGTTCCGGCGAGCAATGCGCCTACGCAGAACAAGGCTGGTAGGCGACGGAGGGGAGGACTAGATTGCGGCACGACCATCACGAGTTCGCATTGTAGACGGCGCGGAGGAGCATGTCAAACGGCCATAGGAGCGGCGCCCCCGTGGCCCTCGTGGTGCTCGACGGTTGGGGATATCGGGAACAGCGTGACGGCAACGCGATCGAGCTCGCCCGCACTCCCGTCTGGCATGGCCTCTGGAACTCGGCACCCCGCACGCTCCTCGATGCCAGCGGCCTTTCCGTAGGGCTCCCCGAAGGCCAGATGGGCAACAGCGAAGTCGGGCACCTGAACCTCGGCGCCGGGCGAGTCGTGCCGCAGGATCTGGTGCGCATCTCCGAGAGCATTTCCAGCGGCGCCTTCTACACCCTCCCGCCATTCGTCGAGCTGGGCCGCCACCTGAAACGCACCGGCGGCACGCTGCACCTGGTCGGGCTGCTGGGCAACGGCGGCGTCCACGCCATCGACACGCACCTGCTGGCCTGTATCGAGCTGGGCGTCCGCCTCGATGTCCCACGGATTGCGGTCCAGGGGTTTCTCGATGGCCGTGATCCTCCGCCCCGGTCGGCGGAAGGATTCGTCACCCGGCTGGCGTCGGACCTGCAGCGGATCGCGGGGCCGCGGGGGGTGATCGCCTCGTTGATCGGCCGGTATTTCGCGATGGACCGCGACCGGCGCTGGGATCGCATCAGGAAGGCCTACGATCTCCTCGTGTCGGGCGTGGGCACGGCGGCCACCGATCCGGTGCAGGCGGTCCGGGATGCCTATGCCCGCGGCGAGAGCGACGAATTCGTGCAGCCGATCATCCTGACCAGCGGAGGGAGCCCGGTCGCGCCGCTCCAGAGCGGAGACGCCGTCCTCTGCTTCAACTATCGCAGTGACCGGATGCGGCAGATCGTCGCTGCGCTGGCAATCCCGGACTTCAGCGGCTTCCCCGCTCCAGAGCGGCCGAAGCTCTCGATCGTCACCATGACGAGCTATGACCAGACCTTTCCGTTCCCGATGGCCTTTCCGGCCTTCAGCCTCGCGCGGATCCTCGCCGAGCACCTGGCAGGACTCGGGCGCACCCAGCTGCGGACCGCAGAAACCGAGAAGTATCCCCACGTGACGTATTTTTTCAACGGGGGCAAAGAGCCGCCCTATCAGGGTGAAGAGCGGATCCTGGTGCAGTCACCCAAGGTGGCAACCTACGACCTGGCTCCCGAAATGAGCGCGGCCGGTGTCACCGATGTGCTCTGCAAGGCGCTGGAACAGAAAGATCACGATTTTCTGCTCTGCAATTTTGCCAACGCCGACATGGTCGGCCATACCGGAGTTCCCGAGGCAATCATCACGGCGGTCGAGACGGTCGACCGCTGTCTCGAGCGCGTGGTGGCCGCCTGCGAGGCCAGCGGCACCCGGCTCCTGGTCACCGCCGACCACGGCAACTGCGAGATGATGGTGGATCCCGAGACGGGCGGCCCGCATACTGCCCACACCACGAACCCGGTGCCGTTCGTGGCGGTCAACACCGCATTGCGCCGGCTGCGTTCCCGCGGCGCGCTTTGTGATGTTGCCCCGACCATACTCCAGCTGCTCGGCCTCGAGCAGCCTCCCGAAATGACCGGACGCCCGCTTCATGAAGCCTGACTTGAAATCGCACTCCCTTGCCGTCGCCGCCGTGACGCTGCTGCTGGCCACGCCTTCGCTCCGGGCGCAAGTCGGCCACGATCCATCGAACTCGCCGTACCAGACGCTCCGCTATGGTCAGTTCGTCGGACTGAACATCGGGTACCTCAACGGCTCCGGCGGACAGATCGGTGTGGCACCGCACAGCGGCCCCACGTTCGGGCTGCGCTACGATTTCCTCGGAGAGCGCACCCTGACGCTCGGACTGTCGGCGACCCTCGGCCGGCTCGAGCGATTCATCGTGGACAAGAACAAACCGATCGAAACCGGGCGGACCGGCCCATTCAAGCAGAACGTGGGATTGTTCGAAGCGGTCTTCCAGTTCAACGTGACCGGCGGAAAAACCTGGCACGGCCTGGCCCCCTACGCCAGCATCGGGGCCGGCGCGGTCCTGGCCGGCGCCACGCCCGCGGACACCTCGGGATTCAAGTTCCGCCTCAAGGGCGCATTCACTCCCGGACTGGGCGCCCGGTACTTCCTGACACCCCGCCTCTTCATGCGGATCGAGGCGAAGAGCACCTTCTGGCAGGTGAGCTATCCGGTGATCTTCCGCAGGCCGCCGTTCTCCGATCCCACCAAGCCGCCGGTCATCACCGGACTCGGCAAGGAGTGGGTGACCAACGCCTGGTATTCGGTCGGCCTGAGCTACGCATTCCACCGCCCCTTCTGACAGCGGGGCCTGCATGGCGCTGTCCCTGACGCGCACCGTCGGCTTCCACGCCACCCACCGGTACTTCAAGCCGGAGTGGAGCGCGGAGGCAAACCGAGAGCGATTCGGCTGGACCGCGGACGAGCCGGGGCATGCGCACGACTACCGCTGCGCCGTCACGGTGAGCGGCCCACCCGACCCGGCCACCGGGATGATCCTCGATCTTCCTGCACTCGACCGGCTGCTCCAGGAGCTGGTGATCGCCCCGCTGGACGGCAAGCACCTCAATCTGGACGTGCCGGAGTTCGCCTACGGCCGCCTGCTGCCGACGTGCGAGGCGCTGGCGGAGTACCTGTTCCGGCGGCTGGCGCCGCGGATGCCGGCGGGTGTGGCGCTCACCCGGGTTAGGGTATCGGAAGACGCCACCCTCCGCGCCGACTGCGACGGCTGAGCCGGTGCCGGTGCGGGGGGCGATCCTCGCGGGAGGAGCGGCGTCCCGGATGGAGGGCGCGCCGAAGGGGCTGATCGAGATCGGAGGCCGCCGGATCCTCGACCGCCTGGCCGAAGCATTCCTCGAGGCGCTCGGGACCCTCCCGCTGCTGGTGGCCAATGTCCCCGAAGCCAGCGGCTGGCGGCCGGACCTTCGCGTCGTCCCCGACCTGCGGCTCGGCCTTGGCGCCCTGGGCGGGCTCTACACCGCAGTCGTGGAGGCGCCGGCGCCGGTGATTTGCGTCGCCTGGGACATGCCCTTCGTCCCCCCGGGGCTGATCTCCCTCCTCGGCGACGGGCTGGCCGAGGCCG
>JBEPVJ010000333.1:0-3647 GCA_041691095.1 Gemmatimonadales bacterium | reverse complement strand
CACCGAGCCCACACCATTCTCGACCTGTTCGAAGTCTCCGTATGAAGCTTCCGGAGGGAGAGGAAGGTCGGCCCGCAGGTACAGCTCATCCGCCCCGTAGACCCAGGGCACCCCGCGCTCCGCGATTGCCCTTTCCTGCCACGTCGTGAGCCGTCCCACCGCCTCGCGGCATTCCTCCGTGGTGGGCTCTCGAACCCTGCTGTGCTTGCTGAACTCGGTGAGGCCGACCGGCACGATCGAAACGCCGAGGATGGGGGAGCCGAAGGCGTAGAGGTCGGAGAGGGTCTGCTCCATCACCCCGCCATCGTTCACACCGGGAGACATTACGATCTGGGTCTGGAATCTGAGCCCGTGCGCGGCAAATCGACGCAGCTGCTCCAGGATATCCGGCGCGGTGGGGTTCCGAAGCAGCCAGCGCCGTATGACGGGGTCGGTGGCATGGACCGAGACGTAGAGCGGCGAAAGCCGGTATTCGATGATACGAGCCTCATCGGCGGGCTTCAGATTCGTGAGGGTCGCGAAGTTGCCGTACTGGAACGACAGCCGGTAATCGTCGTCTCGTATGTACAGCACATCCCGGAGCCCTTCGGGCAAGCCATCGACGAAGCAGAAGTCGCAGCGGTTGGCGCACCGACGAATCCGGGCGGGCTCAACGGCCACACCGAGTGGCTCGGTGAGGGGCCGTTCGATCTCGTACTCGACTTCCTGGCCGTCCGGTTGGCGTATGTGCAGCGTGAACTCTTCATCGGCCGTCAGAAACTGCCAGTCGAGGAAATCGTCGAGCTCGCGGCCGTTCACCGAGATCAGCTCGGTGCCGGGCACGAGGCCGAGCTCTTCGGCTATGGAACCGATCGCAACTTGGGTGACCTTGATCATCAGGCGTGGAAAGATGCTTCTAATAGACTCAAATATCAAGAGTTAGCCATTCACAGGTCATCTCATTTCGCAGATGGAACGGCGGGTTCTCCCCAACTGAAACGGCCACCCACGTTGGGTGGCCGTCTCAGAGCGGGCGACCGGACTCGAACCGGCGACGTCCAGCTTGGGAAGCTGGCATTCTACCACTGAATTACGCCCGCGGGCCGGGAAAGTATGTCCGGAGCCCCGACCGCAGTCAACTTTACTTCACGTGGTATCTCCAGCCCTCGATACCGCCGCCCTTGGCGTCGATGTTGAAGCCGTGCTTCTCGCCGTCGGCAAGGACGGGAATGGTCACCTCCTCGGTGTCGAGCACCTTTCCAGTGGAATCGAGGAACTCGACCACCAGCGTCACCGGCGCGGTCTTGAGTGGCTTTCCGGCAACGTCCATTGGCTTCCGACCGGTCGCATCGCCCGTGAGGCGGGAGGCCGACATGCCCATCTGGAAGCTGCTGACATCGATAGTGAAGGGCAGTGCGACCAGCTTCTCGGCAGTCTTGATGACGGCATCGTCCTGTTTCTGCGCCCGCTGCCCCTGGGCCAGCAGCCGGAGCGCGTCCTCATTCATCGGCTCCATCTCGTTCAGCTTCTGAGCCTGCTCGATCAGCAGGAGGTCGCTCCTGGCCGCGATGGCATCATAGGCCGCGGCGCTATCGGCCTGCTTCGACTTACGAAGCGAATCCGCCTTGGCGTGAGCCCCACGGGCCACGGCGAAATAGGTGTTCGCGAGGTTGTAGCGGGCGTCCCGTCCATACGGGTTCCGCTTGACCGCTTTGACGAACACTCCTTCCGCATCGGGATAGCGCTGGGCATTGAAAGCCGAGACGCCCACGGCCATCATGTCCTGAAGGTCGAGCGAATCGAGGTTGGTCTTGGCGAACTGGCCGACCATCATCTTTTCGATCACCTCTGCACTGTCCACCATATTCGCGTTCCGGAAGGCGACCGCGAGGGATCGCTGGGCATCAGTATCGTTCGGCTTCCATACGAGGTACTTGTGGAAGACCACGATCGCTTCCGGGTTGCGCTTGAGGCGCTGCAGCATGATCGCGAGGTTGATTGCGGCGCTGTTACGATCTTCGACCAGGGACGTGTCCTTCTCCGAAATCTCCAGCGCCTTGGCGAAATAGACCGCGGCACTGTCTTCCCGCTGAGAGTTCGCAAACACGACGCCCATGTTGGAGTAGACGTGCGGGAGCGCGCGGAAGAGCAGATTCGCGTCTCGGAAGAGCGCGAGCGCGGAATCGACGTTTCCCTTCCGCTGGAACTCGATCGCGGTATTGGCCAGGCTCGCCCAACTGTTCTGCCGGTACTGGGTGATGTCGATTTCGCAGGACGGCACCAGCTGCTGGGCCTTGGTAAAGGCGGAGTCCGCCTCGGCGGCGTCGCCGCGCAGCAGAGCGACCCGCGCCAAGTAATACCACGATGTGGCATTTGTCGCCTGGGCTTCCTGAGTGATCGCGCCGATGAGATTCTGGCGTGCGTCGGTGAGCGAGGCCGACCGGTCAGCAGGCGTCTTGGCCTCGTAGGCCTTCCGCAGCGCCTCCTCGCCCTTCTTTACGCGGGCGTTGATGATCTTGAGGGGGCACAGGGGCGGCGTGTATTTGGCCGGTTGCGCGGAGGCAAGGCGCTGGTCGATCCCTTGCTGCGCGGCCAACGGGGCAGCCGCGAGCACCGTGGCAAGAGCGAGGATCGTGGTACGCGTCGTCATTCCGACTCCTTGGGTACGATGGTTCGGCCTGCCGGTGTGCCCACGGGAGCGTGGGCCTGCCGTCCGGCCTGTTCTTGAAACTCTCTGGCCAATTCATGAGCAGGGCGGCCAACCCGGCGCGCCTCGGCGATCACATCGTCAAACTCGGGCTTGGCCCGAAGACCATCTGGAGACTCCACCGTCTTCATGCGTACGGTTCCGCCGGCCGCGGTCTGCATTTCCCAATGCCGCCGTGAGAGCGTCACGCGTTCCACCGTGGAGCGGCGCAGCCCGGCGGTCGTGCTGTGACGGAACACGGCATCCGTGACGGCATCCGCGCGGTCGGGAGGACAGAGCGCCTCCACCCGGAACCCGATTCGTCCCTTCTTCATCTGGGTTGGCCAGATCTGCACGTCCAAGGCTCCGGCCTCGACCAACCCCTCTCGAAGCGGCTCCAGATACTCCGGGCTCAGGTCGTCGATATCGGTGGCCAGCTGCACGACCTGACCCGCTTCGGCGGCGCCCTCCGCCACGATCAGCCGCAGTGCATTGGGCCACGAAACCGGATCCCTGGTGCCGGCGCCCCACGCACTACGCAGGGGCCGCCAGCGGGCAGGCGGCGCTCCATTGGAGAGCACCCGAAGCAGCGCAGCACCGGTGGGTGTGGTGGCTTCTCCGGTAACGAAGCCCCCGACGCTCACTTCCAGACCCTGGGCCAGGATCGCCGTTGCGGGCGCCGGCACCGGCAACAACCCATGGGCGGCTTTGACCCACCCGGAGCCCAGTGCCGCCGGTGTCGAATAAACCCGCATGAGGCCGAGCTGCTCGAAGCCCTCGATGCCGCCGACGATGTCTACCAGTGCGTCGTAAGCGCCCACTTCATGCAGAGAGACCTTTTCCGGAGCGATTCCGTGTACCCTGCCCTCCGCTTCGGCGACCAGCTCGAACGCTTTGACGGCGAGCGCTCGGGTTCGAGTCGAGAGTGGCGCCTGTTCGATTTGGCGAATCAACGACTTTACGTGGCGATGAGGTCCATGGG
>JBEPVJ010000332.1:0-3649 GCA_041691095.1 Gemmatimonadales bacterium | reverse complement strand
GATCGGAGCAAGGCCCGATCGGAAAACGCATCGTCGACCCGCGTGTCAGGCGCGAAGTAGCTCCGGATCGTGCTCCAGTGGGCAGCGAGGTCGTTGCGGATCTGCCGTCCCAGCCCGGCCGCCATCCACTCGTCCACCCGGACGTCGAACCCGCGCTTGGCGCGGTCCTCTACTACCTCGCTGGGCAGCCGGCTCGCCGCGACCCGGCGCAGGATCCACTTGCCGAAGCCGTCGCGGAGCTTGAGCGCCACCGGCGCCGCGACGGCCCATTCCACCAGGCGATAGTCGAGATAGGGAAGCCGGCTCTCGACCGAATTGGCCATGGAGACGCGGTCTTCATAGCGGAGCAGTGTCGGCAGCCCGCCCGTGGTCATGTCGGCGACCTGGTGGCCGGACAAACCTAACCCGGGCGGAAGCCGGTAGGGCGACGGCGGCACCTCGGTGTCGCGGAGCAGGCTGTCCCCCGCCCCGCCCCGGCCGTGATGCCGTGAGGCGCGAAGGTAGGTCTTCCACTGTCCCCGCTGCGCCCAGAGCGCGCGGGTCAGGTCGGCGCCGCTCCGCACCGTTTCCGCCACCGCGCCGCGCCGCGCCGCCGCCAGCCAGCGCCAGGCGAGATATTTCCGGTACCCCATGAAGATCTCGTCGCCGCCTTGTCCGCCCAGCAACACCTTCACTCCCGCCCGATGTACCGCCCTCATCAGAGCGAAGTGGGCGACGGTGCTGCCGGAAACGAAGGGCGCGTCCTGGGCTTCCAGGGTATCCCAGAACCCGGCGACCATTTCCTCCGCGGCGGGCCATACGTACTCGACTCCCATGCCGAGTCGCGCCGCGATGCGAGCGACCACCGGGCCTTCGGTTTCCGGCCGGTCGGGGTGACCGTAACAGAATCCCACCAGCCGCTCTCCCTGCTGGTTCTCAGAAGCCAGCGCGGCGACGGTCGCGGAGTCCACCCCGCCCGAGAGCGACACCGCCACCGGCACATCGGCGCGAAACCGGAGCGAGATGGCGTCGGCAAGAAGCGCAGCACACTCCTCCATCGCGCGTTCGACATTTGGTCTGTCACTCGAGAGCCGCTCCGCCACCCGCTCGGCCAGCGAATAGAACGGCCACTCCTCGGCGGCGAGCGCCTCGCGGTCCAGCGGAACGATCACCAGATGCCCTGGACGGACCGATTGAATTCCGCGGTATTGGCACCGGGAGGAATTGTCGTCGAACATCCCGAAGCGCGCGCCCCGGGCCAGAAACACCGGATCGGGCTCTCGCCCTATCACCTCGGCGATAGGGCGCGGAGTGGATGCGAAGAGGCATCGCGCCCCGCTCACGTGATAGTGCACCGGCTTGACCCCGAAGCGGTCCCGCGCCAACACCAGCCGGCGCCGGGCCCGGTCGAGGAGACCGAGCGCCCACATGCCGTTCAGGCGGGCGAAGCAACCATCGCCCCATTCGGCATAGGCCGCCAGGAGCACTTCGGTATCGCTGCTGGATCGAAAGCGATGGCCCAGTGCGCCCAGCTCTTCGCGAAGCTCGCGATAGTTGTAGATCTCGCCGTTGAAGGAGATGCAGGTAGCGTTATTTTCCCCGTCCATCGGCTGATTCCCGCTGGGCGAGAGGTCGAGAATGGCCAGCCGGTTGAAAGCCAGCATAACCCGCCACCCGCCGACCGTATCGAGCCGGCTGGCCCGATGGTCGGGACCCCGGCGGGCATTTTCCACCATGCACGCCTCGGTGAACCCGGCGAGGGACGCATCTTCAGCCCTTCCGACCGCTCCGCCGACCCCGCACACGGCCTACGCCTCCGGCGCGAGCACCGGCCCGCCGCCGATCGGAGTGGACACCAGCGCGAGGCCTGCCGCCGGCCGCGCGACGTACACTACCCAGAGCAGCGCCGCGACCGGTACACCGGCCAGCAACGACAGGAGGCCGACGGTCGCGGCCGAGCCGATCTCGACCCCGGCCATCCGCTTCACCAAGGGCACTGGTTGGGCCGAGGTGTTGAGCGACTGGTAGCGGACCCGCAGCGCCAGGACGAGATAGGCGCCCAGCACCACCATGAGGGGCCCAGGGGCCAGGAGCTTCCCCAGGGTTCCCTGCATTCCCTTCCAGAGAAATGCCACCAGCAGTCCCGCGATGCAGATGACCGTAAGAGCCGCGGTCGTGAGCCAGCGCCCATCGACCAGGGGACTGGTGGACCGCTCGCCGGCCGCCCAGCGGCGCACTCGCGATGCGATGTAGGTGTCGACGAAAATCGCGCGCAGTGTCTCGGTCACCCGAAGCACCGTGGTAAATCCGGAGAGCGCCCCAGGCGAACCCGCAAGCAACGCCGTGCGCACGAGCAGCTGGGACGCCTGGCCTCCCGCCGCGCCCACTGCGTGCCAGGCGATCGGTCGGAGCCCTTCCGCGGTCACCGGCGGCGGCTGCAGGGGCGTCCGATCCCCAAAGCGATCCAGAATGGCCAGGGCGATGAGCTGAAGCAGCGGGCCCACCAGATAGAAACCGACGACACGCGCGGCAAAGGCTTCGTCCGACGGCGCCGGGAGCATCAGGACTGCGACCATGACGTAGTTTGGCATGACGGTCACGAAGTGCACCGGCAGGAAAGGACCTGACCGCTGCCTCCTCGGCAGGATCCATGCTAAGAACAGATTCGCGGCGCCGGCCGTGCCGGCGGCAAGGGTCCAGCTCCTCGGTATGTCCGAGGAGCCCAAGCTGTACAGCGCCGTCATGGTCGTCGCGGCGACCACGATGCCGGCGGCGATCACCAGCCAGAGCCGGAGTCCCAGGCGCCGCTGCAACAAGTTGAGCGCGGCCAGCCGCAATGGCTCTCCCAGAAGCGCCACCGTATAGGTGATCGAGAGCGCGAACTGCAGTGCGTCGTTCGACGCGCTTAATCCCAGCCGGCGAATTACCAGGATCTCGCGCCCCAGTCCGAGGATCGCGCCCACCCCCGAGACCACCACGGCCCCCTGATACGCGCTCGGCTTCCAGCCTCGGAGCGGCGGCGTGCCCGACGGAGTCGTCATCCGCGCTCGAGCGGCACTGCCGGTGGCTGCAAGAGCGCCTGGGCGGCAAGCATCAGGATGAGATTGTACGAAAATAATTTGTGCACGGCGAAGAACTCGGCGTACACGAACAGCGCGACCACCAGTGCGGCGAGGGCGAAATAGCGCTCATCGCCGGTACGATCACCCCGCCTCCAGAGGCCGACGATGAGAAGCACATAGCCCAGGAGCACCAGACCGAGTCCCAGCGCACCGAAATACACCAACCCGTACAGCACGAGATTGTGAACGTAAGTTCGCTCCTCCCCCCCGGCGGTGATGAAGCTCTGGCCAGCGCCTATCCCCGCGAGCAGTCCCGGAACGCCGTCCGCCAGCACCGTGTTGATCGCGGGAACCCACTCGTCGTCGATTCGCCCGTTGTCGCGATCGTTCTCGTTGCGCAGCACCAGCGCCGCGAGCAGCGCCCTGCTCTGCGGAATGGCGTACAGTATGGCGAACGTCACCGCGAGGCTGGCGACAATGATCGTTGCGCTCTTCGCGATCCCGCCATACCAGGAGCGGCCTCGCTGCCGGGCCCGCCAGAGGCCGTTGATCACACCGAATACCCCGGAGCCCGCCGCCAGCGCGATCAATTGGGAGCGGGTCTGGGT
>JBEPVJ010000331.1:0-3658 GCA_041691095.1 Gemmatimonadales bacterium | reverse complement strand
GTCGAGCGCCAGCTTCCGGATCATCTCCGGCGAAGCGTCCCACTCGGTGCGACGAACCCAGAGCGGGCCCTTGAGAGAACCTGCAAGCGCAAAGCGGCGGAGGTAGGTCTCGACCGAATCGGAGGGATGGATGTTGGCGACGGGGATCCCGGTCGCCGCCGCCGCCTCGGGGCCGGGCCCAAGCTGGGGGCCGGTCCACTGCTCCGCCATCGGATTGCGTGCCGGCAGGAAGAGATGAAACTCACCCCGGGAAGAATCGGCGGCCGTGACGATCAGCCACGAATCGGGCGTCTCGAGACCGGTCAGGTAGAAAAAATCGTTGTCCTGCCTGAAATCGGTCGCCTGGGGATATTTCGAATCGGGCGGATCGTCGGACAACTCTTCGGCGCCGCGAATGATGGCCACGCCGGATTTGATCCGGCCGATCAAGGCGAGGCGCCGCGCCGCGAGATTCGCAACCGGTATTGCGCCGGCGGGAGAACCGGCCTGCGCCCGGGCCGACGTGGGCAACACGATCAGAAGCGCGGCGAGCATCCCGCAGGAGCGAATCGACACGGACTGCCTCCAGAGTAGACGAGACAAAATACCCTGGAAGCCTTACGGGGTCTTGGGGGAGAGTTCCGCCAGCTCCTGCTTGTAATGGGCCGCCCTCTCGGGCTGCTTCAATGCCTCGTAGTCGACGATGAGGTCCTTCCGCGCGGCGTTGAGAAAGCTCACCGCGGGGTTGGTCTGCTGCTTCAGAATTTCGTATCCCGCCAGCGGCTCACGTTCTCCTTCAGAATAGCGCAGCTGGCGGGTCAGCGACCGACCCAGCTTGATCCGCGCGATCCCGGTGTTGAGATGCTTCAGGCCCTGAGTTTTTTCAAAGATGGCGACCGCCTCCCGGAATGCCTGCTCCTCCCTCGTGCTCGCGGTCGCGGCCTGCGGCGGAAGTGGCATGAGCGGCGTCTATACGCCGAGCGATGGGGCCGGCTTTTTCGAGAGACTGACGTTCACTTCGGGCAAAAAAGTGGAGATCACCTTCATGGGCCAGACCCGGGAGCTGGCTTACGAGGTGAACGGAAAGAAACTCAAGATCATCAGCCCGAACTCCGCCGAAACTCAGATTTTTTCGATCGACAACGCCGGCTGCTTCGACGGCGGCGGACTGCTTGGCAAGTACTGCAAAGCCGGAGGCATCCCGGCCGGTGAATCGCGTTCGGGTGGCGGGAGCATCGCGGGAACATGGGAGGCCAAGGCGCCGGGTGGAACCTTCAAACTCATCTTCGCCGGCAGCAACGAGGTCACCATGACGATGCAGGACGACGGAGGGAATCCCGAATCCCATCAAGGGAGCTATTCGGTCTCCGGCAACGACGTCATCATCAGTGCGCCGGGCGGCGTGCCGATGCACCTGACCCGGAAGGGAAATTCCCTGGAGGGCGCATTCGGCGGGCTGACCATGACCTTCACCCGATGACGGCCATGCGGCCTCCAAACATTCCAAGTAAGAAAGAGGCACCATGATGCGATTCCCGATTGCGGCCGCGCTCCTGGCACTTGGCGCTCCTGCCGGCGCCGCGGCCCGGAATCTGGTGGACCAGCTCGCCAGGAAGGTCAAGAAGCCGTGAGGCGCGCACTGCCGGTCCTCGTGGCTGCCTGGCTTTCCGGATGCGCCTCCGGGCTGCACGGGACCTATTCGGACCCGATGGGTGCCATGCAATACCGGTTCAAATCGGGCGGGCACGTGTCGGTGGCGGTCATGGGGATCGAATCGGAGCTCCGGTACTTGGTGGAAGGCAAGCATGTGAAGATTCTCTCCCCCAGGGGTACTCAGGTCCTCGACCTGCTCGATGATGGAACGCTGGAAGGGCCGCTGGGGATGAAGTTCACCCGGGCGGAGTAGCGCAAAGGGCGCCCCTGTCCCGACCTCAAGGCGCAGGGTATCTTGGAGAACGCAATCAGCTTACGTGCCCGGTGCCCACGCGCCGGGCCGATCCTTTTGTAGGCAGGTGTAGATGATCCAGGCAATGCGGGAAAAGCTGGGCAAGGAAATCGAAGACCTGACCCGGGAGCTCACCGTCACATTGCCCCAGGCGATCGCCACCGCGGTGGCCATGGGTGACCTGCGGGAAAATTCCGAATACAAGGCGGCGCTCGAGCGCCAGCAGCTGGTGCAGGCCCGGCTGGGCCAGCTCCATCACCGGCTGGAACAGATCGCCCAGCTCGCCAATACCGAAGCGCCCCGCGATCGGGTCGGCCTCGGGTCCAAGGTGATGGTGGAGGATATCGGCAGCGGCGACCAGGAGACGTACACGGTGGTGTTCGCGGAGATGATGGACATCGACGCCGGGCACATCTCCCTCGCCTCGCCGCTGGGCCAGGCGCTGAAGGACCGCAAGCCGGGCGAAGAAGTGGTGCTCAAGCTGCCCACGATGGTCCGGAAGCTCCGGGTCATCAAGGTCGTCACCATCCACGAGCAGGGTGGAGAGAATGGACTTCCCTCCTAAAAAGCTGCTGGTTGCCGGAGACCGGGTGCTGATCAAGCCGGAAGAGGGCGAAGAGCGCACCAAGGTCGGACTGTATCTCCCGGCCACCGCGATGGAGACCCAGCAGGTGCAGGAGGGGTTGATCGTCGCCACCGGCGTCGGCGATCCACTGCCCGACGTGTCGGCGCTCGACGAAGAGCCGTGGAAGGTGGAGCAGAAAACGACGCGGTTCCGCCAGATGCAGGCGCGGGCGGGCGACCACGCGATCTTCTTCCGGAAGGCCGCAGTGGAAATCACCTTCGAAGAGCAGCGCTACCTGGTGGTGCCCCAGGCGGCGATCCTCGTGCTGGTCCGGGACGACCTGCCGTGATATCGCGAGCCGTGGCCGCCGTCGCGCTGGGTCTCCTGGTGGCCGGCTCCGGGCTCTCCGCACAGGGCTATGTCCCGCATCGCGTCTACGATACCCACAAGAAACAGTTCATCGACTTCGAAACCCTCGCCAGCCGCCTGGCCGCGGCCGATCTCGTATTCGTGGGAGAAGAGCACAACGATCCCGCCACCCACCGCATGGAGCTGGCGATTCTCGAAGGCGTGGCGCGGCGCCGGGATTCGGTGACCCTTGCGCTGGAGATGTTCGAGCGCGACGTGCAGCCGGTGCTGGACCGCTACCTCGGCGGCGGCGCCACCGAAGCAGAAATGCTCGCCGGTGCGCGCCCGTGGAAGAACTATTCGGCCGACTACCGGCCGCTGGTCGAGCTGGCCCGCGCGCGCCACTGGCCGGTGGTGGCGAGCAACGTCCCCCGGCCGATGGCGTCGATGGTATCCCGGGCGGGGCTGCCGGGCCTCGATACCGTGGCGGCAGAAACGCGGTCCAACGCCGCGGCGCAACTGGCCTGCCCCGAGGACGATTATTTCCGCAAGTTCACCGCGGTCATGGGCGATATGGCGGGCCACGGCCCCAGTGCGAGCAGCGACGACGCCCGCACCAGGATGCTGCGGATGTATCAGGCGCAGTGCCTCAAGGACGAAACGATGGGAGAATCGGTGGCACGCGCGTGGCGCCCAGGACACCTGGTGGTGCACTACAACGGCTCGTTCCACAGCGATTTCCGGCTGGGCACCGCGGCGCGGGCGCTCAAGCGGGCCGGCGGAGCGACGATGCTCGTCGTCACCGCCCTGCCGGTTTCCAC
>JBEPVJ010000330.1:0-3662 GCA_041691095.1 Gemmatimonadales bacterium | reverse complement strand
CACTCTCACAATGCTCGCAGCGGGGCTGGGGAGTACGGATCAGAATCCGGCTCTCCCTCAGGCCCGGCGAACGGGAACGTTTCACGACCGAAGACTCGACGAGAGCTCCGGCGTCGTCGTCAGCAGGCGATACCCTGGATTGCTCTGGACAATGAACGATTCCGGTGGCGACCCCGTCTTGTTTCTCACCGATACCAGCGGCGCCGCACTCGGTATCTATCCGGTACGCGGTGCGACCAATGTGGACTGGGAGTCGCTCGGGCGAGGCCGCTGCGGCAAAGGCGAGTGCCTGGTTATCGGCGATACCGGAGATAACAACGAGCGGCGCAGGTCGGTGACTCTGTACCGGATCCCGGAACCGGATTCCGGCGTATCGGCCCGGAAAATAGGCGGCCCACCAGCCGAGTCACTGAGCCTGCAGTATCCCGATGGCCCCCATGATGTCGAGGCACTGTACGTAGAGCCAGACGGAGCGATCGTCCTGATCACTAAAGGACGCAGTGGTGGCGTCCTGTCGTTTCGGGTGCCGGCCAACGCGTGGGGCGCCGGACGAGTCGTGGCAGCCGCCGTGGGCGAACGACTTCCAATTGCTGCGAGCCGAATGACCGGCCGAATGGTGACCGATGCAGCCATTGCTCCCGATGGACGGCGCGTGGTAGTGCGAACCTACCGCGACGTGTACTTCTTCTTGCGAGACGCCAACGGGCACCTTCGCCCCGATCCGGACCGGCCTGCGTGCGACATCGCCGGACGGGAGCCTCAGGGCGAAGGGATCGACTTCTGGAATCAGGACACCCTGATTCTCACCAGCGAGCGCGCAGCGTTTCCGGCGGGCACCATCACTTTGTTGCGCTGCCTAGTCAAGTGAAGCTCCGCGCCTCCCAGTGGTGGGTAGTCATCCCACTTCTCGCCGCTTTATGGATCCTGCTCGACCGGCAGCGCCCAAAGGCACTTCACACCGCGGAATGGCTAGACGCCGGTGGCGTCATGGTTCGCGCGGTGCGCGCTGGAAAAGGAGACACCACGCTCCTGCTTCTGCATGGGTACGGTGAGTCGCTGACCACCTGGCGGGCGGTGTTCGAACAACTCGCCGCGCACTCCAGAGTGGTCGCGATCGACCTTCCCGGGTTTGGAGAAAGCGGGAAACCCGATACCTCCTATTCTCTCGCAACGATGACGAGCCGTCTCTCCGGCTTCATCGACCGATGGATCGACGGCCCCATTGTCGTCGTAGGACATTCGATGGGAGGGGAACTCGCCGCATCCCTGGCGCTGGCCCGTCCCGATCGGATCAAGGTGGTGATCCTGATTGCTCCGGCGGGCTACCGGATCGGACTGGGCGGCTTGGCGGATTCGATGTATCCCGCCAAAGCTCGGCGTCTGGGCCGATACCTCGCCTATCGCTCCTTCATTACTCCTATTCACGACCCTGGTTGGTTGTCCGAGCCGGATTCAGTGGCGGACTATGATCAGACCGGCGACACCAGCTATGCCAAGTCTGCCGCCCGAGTACTCGAAGACTTCGACTTCCGAGGTCTCAAAGACCGATTCGGCCAGCTCGCTCAACCCACCCTCCTCATTTGGGGTGGGAATGATCCCGTCGTACCCTTTCCAGTGGGTGATACTCTCTCCAGACTCATCCCCTGCGTTCAGTTCGTGGCCTTTCCCACCGGCTTCCATCGCCCCCACGCCGAGACGCCCGACACCGTTCTCGCGGTGATCGCTGCCTTCCTTCGGCATCCCGTATGTGGTGAGAGGTAAGAAGTTAGAGAGGCGAGGGACTACCGCGTAGCAGCAGACGCTACTATTTTGCTGCGCCCTGTGCATGTCCCCGTCAACCCGGGAGTCCATCTGGACCTGCCCACCTTTCACCGTGTGCCGGTGACCTGGCTGCTGGAGCACGGCAGCGAATCGATCCGCCTTCGAACCCATCGCGAGCTTTCCTACCTTGGTACCGTCCCGCCCGAGGCGCTGACTTCGGACGAGGACGAAGTGACCAAGTCCAAGATGGTTCAAGCGGTCGTCAAGAAGCAGAAGGACAATGGCGTCTGGGGAGGCAACCTTCTCGGACTCGCCGCGTCCGCCAAGGACGGCATCAAGGATGTGGGGACCATCCCCCAATACCGGCGGCTGTTGCAGCTCGGCCTGCCCCGTTCGGCCCGGCCGTACAAGCTCGCCGACCGAGTGCTCTTCCGAATGTTGTCGCGTGATGACGACCCATTTCTCCAGTTTGAGTTTGTCAAGCTTTCCAAGGATTCCGCACCTGCGGCGGAGTGGGCTCGGGAGCACATGCGAGAGGCGGCTGCGGCGGCGTTGGCGGAGGCCGGTTACATCGAGGATCCCCGTCTTCGCGGCGCGGCGCACAAGATTGCCTCGTCGGTTTCAGCCTTTTTGCGGAGCCCGCTGGCCGAGAAGCCGTACATCCGGTCCGGCGCCAAGACTATTCTGAATCCGGAGGCGCACCCTCCGACCTGGTACTCGGTGGCCATGATCGCCGCCATGCCCAACCTGCAGCGGGAGCGGGCGGGATTCACTGAGCGCCTGGGGCAATACCTCGGCACGCCGATGTCGAAGAAGGCGTATGTCTGGCAAATCGGGAAGCGCGTGCTGAAACCGGAGTTGCTGCTGCTCGGAGATCCCATCGTCGCCGACGCCAAGGGCAACGCGAAAGACATCCCGCTCGCCTTGCACTTCATCGAGCTGCTCGCCCGTATCAGCGCATTGCACACCAATCCGGTGGCAACCAAGGTTCTGGCGCGACTGATGTCCGAAGTGGACGACCATGGGGTGTGGCGCCCCAAAGCCATCAAGACGGCGCCTCGCAGCACCCACAAGATCACCTACCATACCTATCCACTTCACCAGGAGTCGAAAGGCCCTGAGACGCGGGTCGTGGATGTGACCTTTCGGCTCGCGTTGATCGCGCGTCTGCTCGGCTGGCCATTGGAGTACTTGTAGTGGCCACTCTCGACCTGACTACCTTCGGTTTCACTCCAACCGAGAGTCTGGTCTACGAGGTGCTGCTGCGCGGTGGCCCGGGAACCGGCTACGCTATCGCGCGGGCGGCGGGGCTGGCTCGCGCCAACGCGTACGGCGCGCTGGAGGGCCTGGTGCAGAAGGGCGGCGCCCGCGTCGAGGAAGGCCGGCCCAAACGATACCGGCCGGAGCCGCCGCCCGCGCTGATGGCGCGTATTCTCGACCGGCAGGGACAGGCGCTCGACGAGGTGAGCCGCTCGCTGGAGCAGATCTCGGTTCCCGACACGCCCACTCTCGTCGAGCTCACCTCCGCACGGGGGGCCTTGTCCATTGCCTCGCGCGAGGCGGCCCGCGCCACCGAGCGAATTCTCCTCCACGCACCCCCCGACGCTTTTCCTCCGCTGGTGCCGTCACTGCGGAAGGCGGCGGCAGGTGGCGTGCTGCTCTCCCTTTCGGCTGGCGCCGCCGTGGAGTTGCCGTTTGCATCGGTAGAGGTCGTCCCTTCCGCGGGCGAATGGCCCGGCCAGCCCTTCCTTCTGGTAGTGGACGGACGCAGCGCACTGCTGGCCGCGCGGGACGGAGAACGAGTGCAGGGGCACTGGGGCACGGCGCCAACGCTCGTCGCCGCCACTACGTTGGCGATTGGAAGCTTGCGGGGCGGCGTGTGACCGAGAGCATGGATGAGG
>JBEPVJ010000329.1:0-3674 GCA_041691095.1 Gemmatimonadales bacterium | reverse complement strand
GGGTCTACGCCACGCTCTGGCAGCAGCAGCAGGCGTTCTGGGAAGGCGGCGGGTTCGGCGGCGGCGGCAACGGCATCTTCAAGTCCAGCGATGGCGGCAGCACCTGGAAGCAGCTCACCGAAGGATTGCCTTCGGTGCTGCAGGCCAACATCGCGATTGCGCCGAGCAACTCTCAGATCATGTATGCGATGGTGGCGCCGGCGACCGCGACCGGCGGATCGGGACCGGTAGGCTTCTACAAGTCCACCGACGCCGGGGAGCACTGGCACCTCGCGGTGGCGGGGCCGGAATCCGCCGGCAACCAGCAGGTGTCGGCGGGAGATCAGCGTCCGCTGGTGCGGATCGGCGGCGGTGACCTTCCGACCATCGCGGTGGACCCCAAGGACCCCAACGTGGTGTACAGCGCGTCCACGGTCATGTGGCGCACCGAAGATGGCGGGCTGACCTGGTCCGCGGTGCGCGGCGCGCCGGGCGGTGACGATTACCAGAAGATCTGGATCAATCCGGAGCACCAGAACATCCTCCTGTTAGTAGCGGACCAGGGCGGCGTCGTCTCTGCCAACCGGGGCCGCTCCTGGAGCAACTGGTACAACCAGCCGACCGCGGCGATGTACCACGTCTCCACCGACAACAATTTCCCCTATCGAGTCTGCGGGGGGCAGCAGGATTCGGGGTCGGCCTGTGTCGACAGCCGCTCCATGGATGGTGAGATCACCTTTCACGACTGGCATCCCGTCAACATCCAGGAATACGGTATCGCGGCTCCCGATCCCCGCAATGCAGACCTGGTGTTTGGAAGCGCGCGCAATGGCGTGTCACTCTATGACCGGAAGACGGGGCAGACCAACCAGGTCGGGCCGGATCAGACCGCGCGAGCCAACGGCTTCGGGCGCAACGTGCGGACCATGCCGATGCTCTGGTCGCCGGTGGATCCGTCCGTGCTGTTCTATACCTCCGATGTGGTCTGGAAGTCAGTGGATCACGCGAAGAGCTGGACCCGCATCAGCCCCGACCTGGCCCGGCAGACCTGGACTCCGCCCGCGAGCGCCGGCAAGTACGCGGCCACGGTGACGCCGTCGCCGCTCGGCGCGATCACGGCGATGTCGCTCTCCCCGAGGAGCCTCGGCATCATCTGGGCCGGCACCGACGACGGCAACATCCAGGTGACGATGGACGGCGGCACCAAGTGGAGCAACGTGACGCCGGCGGGGATCAAGCCGTGGACCCGGATCTTCAATGTGGACGCCGGCCACTTCGATCCGCTCACCGCGTACGCGGCGGCCAACACAATGCGGATCGACGACATGAGCCCGCACTTCTGGCGGACCCACGACGGCGGAAAGAGCTGGACCGAGATCAATACCGGCATCGAGGCCAATGCGCCCGCCAACTCGATTCGCGAGGACCCCAGGCAGAAGGGGCTCCTGTACGCTTCTACCGACACGCAGGTCTGGGTGTCGTTCGACGATGGGGACCACTGGCAGTCGCTGCGGTCCAACATGCCCGCCATCTCGGTGCGCGATCTCCAGGTGAAGGACGACAGCACCTGCCTCTGCTCCGATCTCATCGCGGGGACCCACGGGCGCGGCTTCTGGATTCTCGATGACGTGACCCCGCTCCGCGCCGTCGCGGCGATTGTGGCGGCCAAGGGTGCCGGCGCGCCGTACCTGGTCAAGCCGGCGCCAGCGGTGCGGGTCCGGTTCGGCACCAACGAGCCCACCCCATGGCCGCCGGAGCTTCCCGCGGGTGAGAATCCGCCGCCGGGCGCGATTCTGGATTACTACCTCCCCGCAGACGCGTCGGGGCCGGTGACGCTCGACATCCTCGATCGCATGGGGAAGGTGGTGCGGTCCTACTCCAGCGTCGACCCGGTGCTCAAACCGGAGCCCGGCGTGGATATGGAAGGGTATGACCAGGTGTGCCGGAAGCGCCCCACCGCCACTTACTGCGGACTCCCGCTCTACTGGCCGGCCCAGGAGATGAAACTCGGCACCTCCGCCGGGATGCACCGCGCCTGGTGGGATATGCACTTCGAGCCGTTCGAAGTCGAGAACATCGAGGACAATGGCGATGAGGGCGCTACCGGCGCGGTGCCGCATCACACCTATCCCGACGCCAATGCGCCGTGGGCGCCGCCCGGCGCATACACCGTCAGGCTGACGGTGGACGGAAAGACCTCGAGCCAGCCCTTGATGCTCCGGCTCGATCCGCGGGTTAAAACGCCGGCGCTGGCGCTGGCGCAGGTCGCCACGCTCTCCCGCCAGCTGTATGACGGCGCGGTGGCTGCGCGCACCGCGAATGCCCAGGCACGCGCCCTCAGCACCAGGCTGCAGGAGCTCAAAGGTGCCGAAGTCGACGCGTTCAAGGCCAGGCTGGATTCCCTGGCACCCGCGCCGTCGCGCGGTGGCCGTCAGCGCTTCTTCGGGCGCGGGCCCGCCGTCCCGACGACGCTGGAAAGTGCCAGCAATGGGTTAATGGCAGCCGCGATGGCCATGCAGGGTGCCGACGCGGCACTCACCGCGAGCCAGCTGGCCGCGGCGGAACGTGCTCGGGCCCAGAGCACCGCGGTCATGGCCAGGTGGACCGCGCTCAAGACGACGGGGCTCGCGGCGCTCAATGCGAAACGGAAGGCGGCAGGTGAGCCAGCGATACTGCTACCAAGATGAGGAAGGGCTACGGTTGCGGAGGGACCCGCCAGGGCAGGTGTGCCTTCCACTCCAGGAATCGCGCATCGGCCCGAAGGAAATCCAGGCGGGGGTTCACCAGCAGGCCCTGAATCTTTGGATTGTGCTGGATCACGGCGGAGTCGAGCCAGCGCAGCGTCTCGGTGGTGTCGCGAAGAACGGCAAAGGCCATGACGAACTGGTCGGCGGGCGCGTACTTCCCCGCCCGCTTGTCGGCCCGCAAGTCCTGGATCTCTTGGCGGGCCCAATTGGTAAAGAGGCCCGCCGCCTCCGATTCGCTCGGTTCGGGCGGAAGCCCATCCTGGAACCCCGAGTCCGCGGTGGCCTTGGCCCCGGCGCGCAGAATCTGCACTGCGGCGCGCATCCGCCCCATTTCGCGATACAAGTCCGCCAGCTCGCGGTACGGCTCGTCGTAGGCCGGGTAGTCCCGGATAGACTTCCGATATACTGATTCGGCTTCTGCATAGCGCCGTGCATAGAAGAGCATTCTCGCCACACGATCGTTGTGTCCCGGATTGAGCGGGTCGAGCGCGAGGGTCTTCCGGGCCTCGGCCAGCGAGCTGTCCGCCTCTTCTTGCCAGCGAAACCAGTTGGCACGGAGAAGATGGACTTCAGGATCGGAAGGCTCCAGCTCGACTGCCAGGTCAATCATCTTCCCCGCCTTCGCCACGTCCCATCGCCAAATCATCTCGATCATCCCCTCCGCGACGTACGCCGAGGCGAGGCTGCTATCCAGGGCAAGCGCCTTTTGGGCCGCCGCCTCGGCCAGAGGATAGCCCTCAGCGGGAGGAGTCCTGCCATTGCTGATGGCGTAGATATACGCGTGGGCCAGGCCAGAGTACGCCGGCGCATAGAGTGGCGCGCGATCCACCAGCGCAGCAAAGCTGTCGTGTGAGGCGACGTCCTGGCCGTGGAACCGCAAGGTCAGGGCGCGAAGGTAGGAGGCGTAGAGCGCCGTGTCCCGCCGGTATCTCTCCGGCAGCAGGAGGG
>JBEPVJ010000328.1:0-3677 GCA_041691095.1 Gemmatimonadales bacterium | reverse complement strand
GGTCGCGTCGAGCGCGCCCGCCGCGTCGTACTTGACCAGGGCGAAGTCGCCCGACAACCCGCGTTCCATCACATAGCGGCGTCCGTCGAATTCCCGCACCTCTTTTCCCTCTGCCACCTTGGTGCCCACGCCGGTTGCCGTGAAGAAGGCGGGAATCCCGGCGCCTCCGGCCCGGATCCGTTCGGACATGGTGCCCTGCGGCGTCAGCTCTACTTCGATCTCGCCGGCCAGGAGCTGCTGCTCGAACGTCTGATTCTCTCCGACGTAGCTGGAGATCATCTTCTTCACCTGGCGATTTTTGAGCAGGTGCACCAGGCCGTGCTCCGAGGTGCCGGCGTTGTTGGAGACGATGGTGAGATTTTTCGAGCCCAGGTCTCGCAGCGCGAAGATGCACTCTTCGGGAACGCCGGCCAGCCCGAAACCACCCACGAAGAGGCGTGCCCCGTCGGGAATATCGGCGCAGGCAGATTTGGCATCGGGAAAGACCTTGTTCACGTCGTCGGGCTCCGTCGGATGGCGTGCGGGCGGGGAATATACATCCGGCGCCCTCGAGAGATCACTGAGTGCGGTACGGCCGGACGATCCCGCTGGCCGCCTCGAGCTTCTCGAGGTCGATCCCGGTACGGCCGGGGAATGCCCGGACCAGAGACTGGGTGGAGACATTGCCCGGCGCACCGGGGGCGTAGGGGCATCCACCGATGCCTCCGGCGCTCGAATCGAAGATCCGAACGCCGAGCGCTTCCGCGGCGATGGCATTGTCCACGGCCTGCCCGAAGGTGTCGTGGAAGTGTGCGGCAGTTCGCTCCACCGGGCACACCGCAGCCAATTGCTCGAAGAGCCGGCTCACCTGGTGAGGGGTCGCCCTGCCGATGGTATCTCCGATCGACAGCTCGGTGCAGCCAAGGCCCAGCAGCGCCCGGGCTACTTCGATCACCCTGGCGGGGTCGATTTGCCCTTCGAAGGGGCAGTGGAACGCGGTGGAGATGTAACCGCGTACCGGCACTCTGGAGCGGGCAACCACCGGCTTGAACCGCGCCAGCGTCTCCGCGATCGTGGCATTGGTGTTCCTGAGGCTGAAGGTCTCGCTGGCCGCGGTGAAGACCGCCACCTTGTCGGCCTTCGCCGTTTCGGCGCGGTCGAGTCCCTGCTCGTTGGGCACCAGCGCCATATAGATCAATCCGGGCCGGCGCCGGATTCCGGCAAAAACCTGCTCTGCGTCGGCGAGCTGCGGAATCCACTTCGGGCTCACGAACGACGACACTTCGATTTCGGGAAGGCCGGTATCCGAGAGCGCATCCACGAATCGCACCTTCACGTCGGTGGGCACCAGAGTCGCTTCGTTCTGCAGGCCGTCGCGCGGGCCGACCTCCACGATCCGGATGGGATCAATTGGCATGCTGCACCCGTCGCACCGCCCGGAGATGTTCTGCGTAGCTCCTGGTGAAGATATGCGCGCCGCCCGGCCCGGCAACGAAGTACAGAAAGGGAACCGTCGGCGCCGCCAGAACCGCCTCGAGGCTTCGTCGTCCCGGCGCACCCACCGGCCCCGGAGGAAGTCCCGATTTCAGGTAGGTGTTATAGGGCGAGGCGACGCCGTAATCCTTCAGGTAGAGCCGCGCCTTGCGCCGGCCCGTCGCGAGCTCGATGGCGTATTGTACCGTCGGGTCGGCCTGGAGCGGCATGCCCAGCCGCAGGCGATTGCGGTACACCGCCGCGACGAGGGGACGATCCTGCTCGACCTTCGCCTCGCCCTCCACCAGGCTGGCAATGATCGTCGCGGTGAGCCGGTCGAGTCCCTGCGCCGCGGCCCCGGCCGCGAAAGCGGTGTCCCAATCGCTGCGGGCCGCGTCGGCCATGGTTCGCACCACGACGATGGGGCCCACACCTTCGGCGAAGAGGTAGGTCTCGGGCTTGAGGAACCCTTCGAAGGAGGGGCTCGGCACCGCGAATTCGCGGAGCAGCGCGGTGTCTCGCGTGACGGCCAGGAACTGGTCGTGGGGAATCTTGAGGGTGGTCTCCGCCACCGCGGCGATTTCCTGAAGGGTGAAGCCCTCCGGGACGGTGAAGCGGGTCAGCATGGCGTGGCCGCCGGTCAGCTCCTTGAGCGCGCCGCGCGCGCCCTGGCCGCGGATCAGCTCATAAGGACCGCTCTGCAGGCGCCTGTCATAGCCGCCGAACCGGGCCAGCAGGCGGAACCATCGCGGCGAGGTGATGATGCCATGGGCGGCGAGGGTGTCGGCGATGGAGTGGACCGATGCGCCGGGCGGGATCGTAACCCGCTCGGCCGGCGCGTCCGGTGTCGGACCGCACCCGGCAATCAGGACCATCACGGCCAAGGGGAGACTGCTTCGGCGGCTTTGCCGTCTCGCCAAGACCGGTGGCGACGTCACGCGCGGGCGTTCCTGCGGGTCTCGAGAAAATGCTGCAGCAGGATCGCCGCCGCGAGCGCGTCCACGTCCTCCCTGCGGCCCCGGGCCGAGCCGCCCTGCTCGAGAATGGCCGCGTGGGCCCGGGCGGTCGTCATCCGTTCGTCCACCATGGTGACGGGGAGGTAGGTCCGGGCGCCGAGCTGGACCGAGAGCTCCCGGGCGGAAGTGGCCGCCGGGCCTTCGTTTCCATCAGGGGTGAGGGGAAGGCCAACGACCAGGCCCAGCGGCCGGTGCTCCGCGATCAATGCGAGGAACGCGGGCATCGGAAAGCGCTTGCCCTTGCGGCGGGTGAGCGTGCAAAGGGGCGAAGCGATGGTCTGGGTCTCGTCCGAGAGGGCGAGGCCGATCCGCACCTCGCCCCAGTCCACGGCGAGGATGCGGCCGGAGCCGGGGATCGACACGGCCTTACTGATTCATCGTGGCGAAGAATTCCTTGTTGGTCTTGGTGCGCTTCATCCGCTCGATCAGGAACTCCAGCGCCTCTACCGGAGGCATGTCGGCAAGGAAGTTCCGCAGCAGGTACACCCGGTTGAGCTCGTCCTTGTCCATGAGGAGCTCTTCCTTGCGGGTGCTGCTGCGCTGGATGTCGATGGCGGGATAGATCCGGCGGTCGGCCAAGCGGCGGTCCAGGACCAGCTCCATGTTGCCGGTGCCCTTGAACTCTTCGAAGATCACCTCGTCCATCCGGGAGCCGGTGTCGATCAGCGCGGTTGCGATGATGGTGAGCGAGCCGCCGCCCTCGATGTTGCGCGCTGCGCCGAAGAACCGCTTCGGCTTCTGCAGCGCGTTGGCGTCCACGCCGCCCGAGAGAATCTTGCCGGAGTGGGGGACCACCACGTTGTGGGCCCGGGCCAGACGGGTGATCGAGTCGAGGAGGATGACCACGTCGCGGCCGTGCTCCACCAGCCGTTTGGATTTTTCGATGACCATGTCGGCCACCTGGACGTGCCGGTCGGCGGGCTCGTCGAAGGTGGAGGAGATGACCTCCGCCTTGACGTTTTCCTGCATGTCGGTGACTTCCTCGGGCCGCTCGTCGATCAGCAGCACGATCAGGATCACCTCGGGATGATTCTCCGCGATCGCGTTGGCGATCTTCTGCATCAGGATGGTCTTGCCGGCCTTCGGCGGAGAGACGATCAGCCCGCGCTGGCCCTTGCCGATCGGCGCGAGCAGGTCCATGACCCGCATCGCCAGGTCGCCCTTCTTCCCTTCGAGCCGGAGCTTCTGATCGGGGTAGCGCCTGTCTCT
>JBEPVJ010000327.1:0-3690 GCA_041691095.1 Gemmatimonadales bacterium | reverse complement strand
CCACAGCCGCGCCACCCATGTATGTTGTGATGAATGCCACACGCCGGCGCGCATTGCCGCGCTGCTACCGACCCGATCCTTCTGCCTCACCTGCCACGCCGCCCAGAAGCTGCACCAGCCGGCGCGCGAGTGTTCCACTTGTCATTTCCTGGAAGCTCCCGCGGAATTCCGGCGGCACTTGACGGGAGCCGCGGGCCGGTGAGGCGCGCTGTTCCACTCCCGCTCTGGGCCATCGCCGCGATCACGATTGTGGGCCCGGCGGCGGCGCAATCGTGGCGAGTCCGCTTCGACGCCTCGGCCCAGCGGGTGGCCTTTCGCGGAGTGACGCCGGACAGCGTGGCGGAGCGCCTGGTCGTCACCGGATCGACCGGGGGACCGGAGAGTCCCGATGGGTTCGCGGTAACCTGCTTCGGCGATGGATTCTGCCGGTTCTATCGTCCCGGCGCGTTGCTGCGCGGCGTTCCCGCCAGCGCCAGTACCGACCTCACGCTGTGGGGTCTGGGAGTTACCGGCCTCAGCGTCAGGGTGAACGCGCGCACCCTCACCGATCTGACCGGCGACCGCCTGTGGCCCGGGACATCTCCCTCCTTTCGCCTGATCGAAGGGTACGCTGAATACATTCGCGGTGGCCTCACCGCCAGAGCGGGGCGTATGCTGGAGCAGAGCCGCCTGGGCAGCGCGGGGTCCAGCGGCCTCGACGGGATCCGGGGTGCATACCGGTTCGCCGCGTACGGCCTCGAGGTCGGGGGTTATGCCGGCTGGGGTCTGGCACGGGGAACCCTGCTTTCCGTCACCAGTCCCGCGGTGAATCCCCTGGCGGAGTTTCAGCCGGGACACCGCCAGATCGTGGCCGGCGCGCTGGCGGGGCTGCATCGGCGGGGAATCGACGCCGAGGCGGAGTATCGGCGCGAGGTGGACCCGTTCACCGACTACTTCGTCTCGGAACGCGCCGCGGTGAGCCTGCAGGCGAGCCCGTTCCGCGGTATCAGAGTCGCCGCCGGCACTGACTACGATCTCGCCCAGGGACTCTGGGGAAGCGCCGATGCCACCGTGGCCTATTCCACTAGGGCCGTATGGGCCACGGCGGGGGCGCGCCATTACCGTCCCTTCTTCGACCTCTGGACGGTCTGGGGAGTGTTTAGCCCGGTGGCCTATAACGGCGTCAATGCCTCTCTCACGGTTAACCCGGTCAGCCGGGTCCAGGTTCGCGCCCGGGGAGAGTGGTATCGCTACGATCCCGCCGAGGTCAGCACGCCGGACGTGACGCTTGAAGACCGGGGATGGCGCTGGGGGCTGGACGGCACCGTCGCCCCCGACCGGCGATGGACGATCGAAGCGGGCGGACACGGCGAGGTCCAGCCGGGCGCATCGTCTCGGGGGATAGATGGCCACGTGACGTGGCGACCCACCAATGCGCTGGATGTGTCCCTCCAGGGCGGCAGCCTGGAACGGCCGCTCGAGCTCCGGTTCCAGGACGCCGGGGTCACTTGGGCCGGCGCCTCAGCAAACTATCACGCCGATGAGCGGTGGCGATTCGGAGTGACCGTGGATCGCTATTGGGAATCGCGCGACCGGCCCGATGCGGCTTCGTTCGACTGGAACCAATGGCGCATGAGCGCCCGCATCTCTCTCACGTTTCGGTCCGGTGCGGACCGGTGGCTGCTCCCTCCCGGTCGGCCGAGAGCACCGGCACCTTGATCCGAAATTTGGTGCGGTTCGTGGCGGTGCTCCTCGCGGTCGGGCTGCTGGCCGCCGGCGCGGCCGGCCTTCGGCGAGGAGCGCCTGCGCAATTCGATCACCCGCAGCACGCCAAGCTGTTCGTGAGTTGCACGACATGCCACGCAGGCATCGACCGCCCCGGCGCCGAGGTATTTCCGGCGGCCGCCACCTGCGCGTCATGCCACGATGGAGCGATCGAGAAGCGGGTGGAGTGGAAGCCGAGGGTGGGGCCTCGGGTGTCCAATCTCAAGTTCGATCATGTGCGCCACGCCGGGCTCCGGCGGGCGAAGGGCGACAGCACCGGCACCTGTGGCGACTGCCACGCCGAGCGTCAGACAGACTGGATGCGGGTGCGTCCGCCCAGCGCTCCGCAGTGTGTGAGCTGTCACCTTCCCGGCGCCGCCGGCCACCTTGCCCTTCCGGACTCGGCCTGCAGCACCTGCCACCTCACGCTGGCCGCGGCGACAACGCTCACGCGCGAACAGGTCGCCCGCTTCCCCGCTCCACCGTCCCACGCCGCGCCCGGTTTTCTCCTGCCCTCGGGTCACGGAGTTCAGTCGAAGGCCGCCGGCGGGCCGGCCCGGGTGGCCCAGAGCTGCGCGACCTGTCATGCGAGGGAATTCTGCACCGCGTGTCACGTCAACGCTCCCGAGGTCCCCACGATTCAGGCGCTCGCCCCGGACCGGCGTTCGTTGGCTCTGCCCCACGACTTGAAGGCGCCCACCAGTCACGGTGAAATCGATTTCGAGAGCCGGCATGGCGCCCTGACGGGAAGAAATGGCGCGACCTGCCGCACCTGCCACACCCAGGAGAGCTGTCAGGCATGCCACCGCGCAGAACCGCCGACTCCGGCGCTGGCATTGTACCGGGCGGGTCCGGGCCGGGGCGAGGGGGCACAGACCGTCCGGCGAGCTCCGCGGAGCCACACGCCCGGATGGGACAAGAATCACGGGCCGTTTGCTTCCGCGTCGATGAAGGGATGCACCTCGTGCCATGCGCGCACGTCCTGCCTCGCGTGTCACATGCCTGACCCGGCGCGGCGCGGCAGCTATCACCCGGCCAGCTACCTGACCCGCCATCCGGCCGACGCCTATTCGCGGTCGAGCTCCTGCACCGATTGCCACAACGTCGGCGAATTCTGCCAGACCTGTCACGCCCAATCGGGGCTGTCCGCCAAGCGCACCCTGCTCGGGCCAGGAGGCTACCATGACGGCAATCGGCAATTCTTCCTGGGGCACGGACAGGCGGCACGCCAGGCGCTGGAAAGCTGCGTCACCTGCCATGTAGAGCGGGACTGCCTGACCTGTCACTCGGTCGTGAAGGGGCGGGGATTCAATCCGCACGGGCCGGGCTTCGACTCGGAGCGAATGCTTCGGAAGAACCCGCAGCTATGCATCGCGTGTCACGGGACCGCCATTCCGAGGCGGCCCTGAGGGCTCAGCGGGGCTTCTGGCGCTGTTTCAGGTAGGAGTCCCGGCCCTGCACCACCGCATCGAGCAGTGGGGCCGGATCGAACCGCACTGGATCGGTACAGGGAAGGCCGGTATCACGGGTGGCGGTTGCGCAGACCTCGCGCGCCTCGGCATCGCCGAGATCATAGGTGTTCATCGAAATCGCGATGACCCGCGTCGGATGGACCGCGGAGCCGAGCAGCTCGTAGAGCTTGACGTAATCCGCCAGTGGCGGAATCCGCAGCCAGGGCTCGCCGCGGTATTCACCGATGAATTCGCGGGTGGCCTGGTGGCACAGGATCAAACCGTCCGGACAACTCCCGTGCAGCAGGCCGAGCGTGACGCCAGAGTATCCCGGGTGGTTGATGCTGCCCTGGCCCTCCACCAGTACGATGTCGGCGTCCTTTGCCGCGGTCAGCACCAGCTCCTCCGCGGCGCCGGCAATGAAGTCGGCGATCACCGCGTCCACTCCCGTGCCCCAGCCTTCGATGAAAATGCCGGTCTGCCCGCTGGCGGCGAA
>JBEPVJ010000326.1:0-3693 GCA_041691095.1 Gemmatimonadales bacterium | reverse complement strand
GGTCAACTCCGTCACCTCGCCGACCGCTCCGATCTCCGGAGCCCCGGTCGACGCACCGGTGTCGGCCATGCCCGCTCCCGACCGGGTTCCGGCGCTCGCCGATCCGGCGATGCAGGCGCCGGTGTCCGCACCGCCCAGCTCGCCGGAGACATCGATGTTCGCGGCGCCGAGTTCGGTGGACACTCTGGTGCCCGGCGACGTGGACACGCAGGTTTTCGCGCCGCCCGGCGACGTGGACACTCCGGTTCCCGGTGACGTGGAGGCATCGGGTTTCGCGCCTTCCAGCTCTGTGCGGGCGGACTCGCCTGCCTCAAGTGCCCGGCGGGAGCTGGCGGACGACCGTGCCGGGACCGGTGACGATGCCGGGGTTGCCGGCCCGTCGGCGGCTTCCGGGTCGGCGGCCGGCGGGTCGAGCGAGGCCGCCTAGTGTCGACCTGGTCGGTGGCTTTACGTCGATTCCCGTCGTTGCTGGTGGCTACGCCGCGGCTGATCGTCCGACCGTTGTGCACCGACGATGACAAGAGGATCGGCGAGATCTTCTCCGATCGACTGGTGCGGCGCTGGTTGCCGGTCGCGCAGGACGATGCGAGCGAGTTCGACGGGTATTCGTGGTGCACCGAACTTGCCGCCGAACGTCGGGACAGCGGCGCGGGTGACCATTACGGCATCGTGCGGCGTGAAGACGAACGGCTCGTCGGGTGCCTCTGGACGAAAAATACCGACTGGGTGGCCCGCTCCACCGAGATCGCCTACGTGGTGGCCGCCGATGCGCGCGGCTTCGGCGTGGCCCCCGAAGCCGTCGACGTGCTCGCACTCGCACTGCTGCTGGAGCACCGCTTCCAGCGGGTCGAGCTGCGCGTGGTGCCGGGCAACGTGGCCTCCCGGCGGGTGGCGGAGAAGGCCGGCTTCACCTACGAGGGGCTGCTGCGCAGCGCCGGCTCCCTGCACAGCGGCCGAGTCGACCTGGAGAGCTGGTCGCTGGTCCCGGCCGATTTCCGCTGACCGTTCTGCTTCGCTGGCCGTTCTGCTTCGCTGGCCGTTCTGGTTCGGCTGGCCGTTCTGGATGCGCCAGCCGTCGGGCATTTCTCCTTGTTGATCTTGCTGGTGTGCTGAAGGTACGCGTGCGTGCTGAAGGTACGCGTGCGTGCGGGCTCGCTCTGCCGGATGTCGCTTTCTGTGATCGCCTGCCGAGCGGCGCGGCCGAGTCTTCGACCTTCCATCGTGTATCAATGCGCCCGGCTCGTAGAAATGTGGAATACCTTGCGGAATTCTTGAGGCTTGCCCCGGATCGTTCGCGGTCTTGGTCGGTCGGCGGCATGGCGGTTTATTGATCTTGACATGGTGCTTGTGGTGCCGACATCACCCGGTCCGGACTCCCAATCGGGCACCTCACCAAGGAAGACCGGCGGGGCTGCGTCATGCTGCGCCGCTCCGGCTGAAGCCGCTCACCGGCGGACTTTCGGGCGGTCCGGAGGGCGCCGGGACCATCATTTCGATCAGACGGGCGAGTGCGGCGGCAGAGGAGGAGTCGGGTTCGGTGACAGGCGAGGAGAGCGTGGGCCGGTCGATTCCAGGCGAGGATGTCCGAGCGGCGGCCCAGCACGAGAGCGGGTACGTTCGCGAAGGACTCGATCAGCGCCCGGAGTTGCGGAAGCAGCCACTCCGGGCGCTGCGTGGCAGCGGCGACGGCCTGCGTGCCCGCCAGGGTGGCCAGGTGAGTGCGCTCGTCATCATCGAGGTGCAGGACCCGGGCGAGTGCGTCAAGGACGCTGTCGGACGCGTCATGGCCATGCCCCTGTTCGAGACGCGTGTAGTAGGCAACGCTGACCCCGGCGAGTTCGGCCACCTCTTCCCGGCGCAGGCCCGCGAAAATATAGACTGCCACCATCGCATGCACCACGACATCGCTGGCAACGGCGGCCAGTTGTTCTTCGATTTGCCGATGATCCAGATAAGAAATCACCGGTGCCGCCACGCGATACCGTTTGAGCTTCATAACGGGATGCTTAAGTCCGCGCACCGGGCAGCGGTATCCCACCACATCAAACGCATAATTGAACATTCGCGTGAGATTTTCCAAATATTTGTTGGCCGTCGCGTGGCCGAAATTTTCGTCGGCCAGGTTGTCATCAATAAATGTCTTGATGGATAAAGTGGTGATCTGTTCTAAATACCGCATCGAGACCCGTTGGTTACCATTTTCCAGCGCCAGCACGGGCAAACCCGTCGCCGCCTTGCGAAAGGATTTGGGTGTTTGCCCGGCATAATGCATGGCGGGGCAGCACGGGCCGAAAAAATTCCGTAGCCGTGAGATATCAGTCCGCGCGCCCTTTGGCCGCCCACTGGCCAACAGATGACGGCAATAAGACTGAAGAAATTCGCTGACACCGACTTGCGATGGTCCGGGTAACTCACCGATTTTGTTAAGGCCATCGAGATATTTGAGCCGGTCGCGCGCCACCCGCTCGTTATCGGTTTCCAGCGATTTGCGAAGTCGCTTGTTGTCTACCCGATAAGTAACCCACCAAGTTGTTCCGCGGCGAAAAATTGCAGCCATGGGGACCTCCTTTTGGTCTTCATGGCCTGCCCCTGCGCGGCATGGTGCGCCCGACTCCGGACACAATTTGGACACAATGATGTATCCACCAACGCCACAGGGACAGGCGTAACTGCCTGTCCCTGTGCGACTTAGTCAAGTAGCGGGGGGAGGATTCGAACCTCCGACCTCCGGGTTATGAGCCCGACGAGCTACCAGGCTGCTCTACCCCGCGATCTTTCTCTATTCTCGCTGTTCCCCTTGCTTTGTCAACCCGTCTGCCGAAAAAGTCCGAAAAAACTCTTGCATCCAATGCCCCGGCCTGCGTAAAATGTATGGCTTGCAACCGCTTGGCTGGCTTTAAATTTTTGTCGGTGGGATCTCCGTGCCAGCACGGCAAAGAAAGTAAAGAACATCGCATAAGAAAATAGCGCCGCCAAAATCTTAGAAGGCGGCGTGCGGAAAACAGTGCTAGAAAAACGGCAAGGAATAGCATCCAGAAATATTACAAGGAATCTCACGTGAAGTTGCTTATCGATATTCGCTAAGCCCATGCCGAGGCCACCTGAAGCCGATGCTTCCGACCCGGGCATGGGTTGAACATCGGCCCGGTCTGGTGGAAGTGTGACCGCCAAAACTGTGCCCGCCAGAAACGCCCTTCAGCGACCGGCTGCCCAACGCCCGCCGCTGGCACGAAGAGGACGGTTCCCGCGGGCATTATTGTTATCCGGCCGACCAGCCCAACTATCCGCGGTATCGCACGCATTTTAAATTTGTCGTGCAACACTGCGACCTCGCGATTTTTATATTCTTCGTTTTGTGTATTTGATTTTCTTGATCCATTTACGAGTCACTTTTTCGGGGAATTTTTATGGCACGCGACCTTACCAAATTTCGCAACATCGGCATCGCCGCCCACATTGACGCCGGAAAAACCACTGTCTCAGAACGCATCCTGTTTTACACTGGCAAAACCCACAAGGTCGGCGAAGTGCACGAAGGCACCGCCGTCATGGACCATCTGCAGGAAGAGCAGGAGCGCGGAATTACCATAACTTCCGCTGCCACCACCTGCCCGTGGAAATTGCAGAAGGGCAAAGGGAATATCATTGATGACGTGGAGTACACCATCAATTTGATTGACACCCCCGGCCACG
>JBEPVJ010000325.1:0-3695 GCA_041691095.1 Gemmatimonadales bacterium | reverse complement strand
CACTTCATGGAGCAATACGCCGAGGCATCGGCTCAACGCCTGGCGCGCCTGGCCTCCAGGCCAGTCGAGTGGTTCGGGCTCCCCACGACCTTCTTCTCGGTCCAGCGCTCGCACGCATGGGTGCTGGTCCGGCGCATCGCGCATACGGCCCACCATCGCGGGCAGTTGACCACCTACCACCGACTGTTGGGTCATGTGCTCTATTCCACTTATGGGCCGACCGCCGACACTGGTGGTCTTCCGGCGAACGGCGGCGTGGTTGTTTACCGATACTCCAGCGGAGAGGCCATGCTGACCGGGGTGGAGGGAGCACCCCCGATTGCTGGAGCGGGGCAAGCAACGCTGACCGAGCGTCCTCTGGCGAGCGGTTGATGGCTCGAGCCCGGAGCTAGTTATGCACGCGCTTCACACCGGCCTGCTCGGACTGGCGCTGTTCGGCAGCGGGCCGCGCGAGCAGTCCATTCGTGTGCTCGCCAACGCGGAGGTGCGAGCCGCCTTCGGGCCACGGGGCCTGGTCGAAATTACCGACCTGGTCGACCGACACACCGACCGATTGCTGGGCGACGAATTCTCCGTTACGCTCGACGGCCGCGACTACCCGAGCAGCGCCCTTCCCGCTCCAGTCCGAGTGTCGCGGGCATCCGGCATCACCTATGTCTATCGAGCCGCGCGCTTCCGCATTGAGGTCACCTACGAGGTCAAGCCGGGCTGGCGGTTCATCAGCAAGCAGATTGCCATTACTTCGGATGTCGCCGCCCCGTTCCGGGTGGGAGACGTCACGCTGCTCCGCGAGACGCTTGGGGAGGTCCCGGTCGACGTGTTCACGCCAACCAGTGCCCGGCCGGCACTGGGAACGCTCGGTTACGGGGCTGCGATCCGCTCTTCCGGTCTCCGTTCCATGCTGCTGGTCGCGCAGAATCCTTTTCTGCGCTTCACGGTCGATGGTCACGTCGCGACCCTGGCATATGCGCCGGAGATGGACTGGAAACCAGACTACGGTGCATTCGTGTCCGACCGAGCGCTCATCGCTCCGGTCCGGCTGTCAGGGCATCGTCTCCCAGCCACGATGATTCCCGAATGGACCGCGACGGGGAGGAGCCTCCCCGGACTCGACGAGGCTGAAATTGCCGCGTTCACCGGTATGGTCCGCTCCTTCCTGACCTACGAGCCTCGGGCACCGCTCGACATCTTCGTCGGATGGACCGCCAACGACTATCAGATCGACGTGGGCACCGACGCGGGGCGCGGCGAGTATCGGCATCTATTCGACCAGGCCGCGTCCGCGGGAGCGCAGTACGTCCTCTATGCGCCGTCCAACTCGGCGTTATCGCGACGGGAAGAGAGCGTAGACGACTGGAGTTGGGAGCATGTCCTCTGGCTCGGACTGGGGCAGAAGATACGCCGCAACGAGTGGGACCCGCGCACCAGCGCGATTCCACCCAGCGTCCAGGAGATGCTCGACTATGCGCGCAGCAAGCGTCTCGGGCTGCTGGCGTACGTCTATCCCGTCCTGCCGTTCACGCAGAACCCGGCGTGGCTCGTCCCCGCCCGGGGCGACTCGACCAGGCGCGCCGCCAGCCTCGGCAACCGCGCGCTCCAGGATTGGCTGATCGACGAGCTGGTGGCCTTCCACGACCGGACCGGCATCGCGGGTTACTCCTTCGATCATACCTTTCTCAACTTGGCCGGCACCAGCCGTTACGCCCAATGGTGGGGGTGGCGCCGGGTGATGGAAGCATTGCGCCGCCGTATTCCCGGCATCGTCATCGACGGGCGCCAGGCCTACCACCAGTACGGACCCTGGAGCTGGCTGGCCGGGAGCTATCCGCATCCCACTTTCAACGACGAGCAGCCCGAAAGCTTCACCCCATATCCCGATCTGCATTTCGACCGCGTGTCTGCCGACCGCGAGCGCTACACTGCCTATCGCTACCGGAACTATGAATTCACTCCCAGCGAGCTGGTGCCGGGCTTCATCACGCACCAGACCTCTCGGTCGGACGAGAGCGACGACATGCCCTCGCGGAAGACCCCGGACCGCGGGACCATCCTGACCTCCTTCCGCACCCGAGACTGGGACTATCTCGGATGGCGCTATTCCCTGCTGTCTTCGATTGCGGTGGCCGGCTGGAACAACGTGCTCAACATGCTGCCGGCCCGGGATTCCGCCGAGAGCGCGGCCTTCTCCGATCAGGATCGTGCCTGGCTTAAGGCATGGCTCGATTGGACCGCAACCAACAAGGATCTGCTTCGACACACCCGGAATATTCTCGGCCAGCCGGCCCTCGGGAAGGTGGACGGCACCTCGGCCATCATCGGCGATCATGGATTTGTGTTCCTGTTCAACCCGGATCCCCGCCGCCTGAGCGCCCGAGTTCCGCTGGACGCATCGATCGGGTTGTCGGCAGGAAGCCGCTACGAGGTGCGCGAGGTGTATCCGCTCGAAGGACGCCGTCTGGGCAAGCCGGCCGAGGGTTTCTGGCGCCGAGGTGACACGCTTACGGTCGCGCTGGATGGCGGCTCGGCGCTGGTGCTCGCGGTGAAACCAGGCGCCCCCGCCGACAGGAAGCCGACCTTGTTCGGCGCCCCGGGCAGTGTGTCTGTGAGGAATGGGCGCATCGTGGTGGCGGGAGTGCGCGGCGAGGCGGGCACCACCCGGACACTGATCGTGGCGCTCCCGTCGGCTGCGACGGTGTCGAGCGCCACCGTGAACGGCGTCGAGGCACCGATCGAGAGCCGCCCCGGAAACACCGTGGAAATCGGTGTGCGGTTCGCCGGCGCTGCATTCAGCCGGCTCCAGCCGGCCGTGGCCTGGGACTCGGCCTTCAGCGGTGGACAGGTCAGCGGCACCTTGACCATTCCTGCACGGATCTTCGCTCAGCTCCGTGCCCGCAGAGAAGCCTGGCCCATCCCCTGGACCGCGGACGACTACCGCACGACCTGGCTCGCGCCGGAGCGACTGCTGCTGTACGCTGGGTTCAGCGAGCCGGATGACAAGTGGGAGGCGCGCCTGCTCATTGACGGCACGGCAGTGGATTTGAAGAAGGCGTATACGGCGGTGCGGGCGGTACGCAGTACGTTCGTCGGCTTCTACGCCGACCTCTCGTCACTCGAGCCGGACCGAGAATATCGTTTCGAGCTGGGGCTGCCGGCCCTCAAGGCAGGCCAGTTTCTCGGTCTCTATTTCGAGAACGTGGAACCGGAATACAGCTCGGTGGTCGCGCCACCCCGCCACTAGAGTCCACTACTTCTCCACGCCGAAGGTGTACACCGTCCGGGAGCGATACTGTTCCCCGGGCCGGAGGATTGTGGAGGGGAATGCCGGTTGGTTGGGAGAATCGGGAAAGTGCTGGGTCTCCAGGCAGAAGGCGTTCCGGCGGCGGTATACATGGCCTCCCTTCCCGGTGAGGGTTCCGTCCAGGAAATTGCCGGTGTACAGCTGAATGCCGGGCTCGGTGGTCGCGACGTCGAGGGTGCGGCCGCTCTTCGGCTCGACCACCCGGGCGGCGTGCACCAGGCCCGGGCCGCTGCGGGTGACCACGAAGCTGTGATCGTAACCACCGGCGTTCTTGAGCTGATCGTTGGCCTCGTCGATGTGCGTGCCCAAGGGCATGCCCTTCCGGAAGTCGAAAGGGGTTCCGTCGACCGGTGCCAGCACGCCAGTTGGGATCAGGGTCGAATCGATGGGAACGTAC
>JBEPVJ010000324.1:0-3705 GCA_041691095.1 Gemmatimonadales bacterium | reverse complement strand
GAACGCTTCCAGGCAGCCACGGGTGATGACCACTCCCTTGGGCTCGCCGGTACTGCCCGACGTGAACATGATGTAGTGGGGAGCATCGGTCGCCGCTACGAGGGCGGGTGCTGGCAGCGCACGACTTTCGAGGAGATGAATCTGGTCCATGGAAAGAACCATGGCCGGACTCGCCGCAGATATGATGCGATCCAGCCTGCCTTCCGGTACGGAGGTGTCCACTGGGATGTAGGGAAATCCGCTGCGCGCGCAGCCCAGGAACCCGACCAGCATTTCGGGCTCCTTGTGTCCGCGGAGCACGATGGGCGAACCCGGCGGAAGTCCGGAGGCGGCGAGCGCGCCGGCCAGGGCCCCTGAGCGATTCCACAACTCGGACCAGGTCATCGAAACGCCGCCGCTCCGATGCGCGATGCGTTGAGGCACGGCCCGTTGCTCGGCCTCGATTCGAGCGAGCAGGCTCATGAAGGCCTAGAAGCCCTGGTAGATGAATCCGGCTGGCGCAAACCCGACCAGCTCGCTGACCAGCAAGAGCGCTCCGAGAATGCCCAGGTAGTAGATCGCACGGAGCAGCAGCCGGAGCGGAGGACTATTGAATCGCGTTGTGATAGAATGCATCGATGGTGCGGTCATAGACGAGCCAACCTTTCGGGCTCAGGTGAGAGCCGGGCTCGCTCAGGAAATACGGATCGCCGTCGCGCTCGCGAAAGTTCCGGGTCGGAAATCCGTATGGGGCGGTCTCGGACTCGAACTTGTCGTAAAATCGGGTGCGCGCCGCGGAGGAAACTCCCACGTGGTCGAAATAAACGCCTTTGAGTGGAGTATCCAGGACCAGCGCCCGAGCCCCCAGTGCCGTAAGGGTAGACAACAAGAGCCTGAAGTCCTTCCACCGCGGGGCCGAGCCGAACGCCGCCACGAACCCGGAATCGTTCCGGCTGCCGGCCCGAGCCGCTGGGTTAGAGCCGGTTCTATCCCACAACGAGTTCAGTATTCCGAATCGGTTGTTGGCAGAACGGATTCGCCAGATCGAGTCCGCCACCATCTCCAGCCGGGCCCAGTCGGGCGCCCCGCGAGCCTGCGAACTTGCCCGCTCGGGGGCCGCTGGAGTGTACCACGCCGCCGCGAGATAATCGCGGGCCCGCAGTGGAAGCGACCGGAGCTCCCACAATGGACGGAGTACTGGGAGGAGGGGGGCATAGGCGCAACTCCGGGACAGGCAGCCTGCGACGGTATGCAGCAACGCGTCCGTCGAAAGAAGGGCGGGGTAGCGAAGCAGCCGCGAGGCAAGGTCCCGCTTGAGGGAATCCGGCAGCTCGCCACCGAGCAGGACATCTCCTGCCTGCAGGTCAGAGTAGTTGCCCTCGAACGCCAGCCGGTCTCCGGCCGAATGATCCCGCAAGAACCAGGTGGCCGAAGCGGAGATCACCAGTCGGCGGCCGCGAAGCTCGCGACCCATGCTCGCGATCCGGAGTGCCAGGGCCAGCGGTGGGCTGCCCACGTCTCCAACCGGCGAAACGACGAAGCCGGTCGGCGCACCGGCGAAGAACTCGGCGGCGCGATTGTCCATCGGCACGACGAGCTCCGAGCTGCCGTAGAGCGGCAGGATATTCTGGTGCCGGAGCACTTCCCGTTGGACCGCTTCGCCCTGCCACTTGGCTTGGAAGGCCGAAGGTGCCAGCATGGCGATTCGATCTCGGATACGGGCGCGCCCGACAACGGGAACCGCCGCCAGTACTCCCAGGAAAGCCACCGATGCAGCGAGGCCAGCAAGGAGATGAGGGAGTCGGTGGGCGAGGCCGGAGTCCTGGAGTTGTTGCGGTGCGCTCACCTCGGCACGTGCTCTTCCATGAAACGGATCACCCGCCCGGGGGTGGCCCAGACCTGCCGGTCCACTTCGGAGAGGGCAATATCCACCTGAAAACGATCGGAAAGCATCGCCAGCAGCTGTACGGTCCTGAGGGAATCGAGCAGGTGATATTCGAACAAGGGAAGATCGAGATTGCCCCGAACTTCCGACTCGCCGGTCACCTCCTCGAGCGCTGCCAGCACTGCCTCTACGGTCGACATTTGTCCGCCACAAATTGCGAAGGTTGGAACGGGTGTTTTTCAGGCTTGCGCACCCGCAGATACTATCCATTACACATGACATCACGATGACACCTTCGCACATGACGTCACGATGACAGTCTGGAGGTGCTTCGGGGGTATGTTCCCCCATGACTCGCTCCGGGCATATAGCCCTCTCCGGCAAGCCAAACGTCGGCAAATCCTCGCTGCTCAACACACTCGTGGGCCAGCACCTTGCACTGGTAAGTGTGAAGGCGCAGGCTACCCGTCTTCCAGTCACAGGGCTGCGGACTGAAGGCGAGACCCAATACATTTTTCACGATCTCCCCGGTCTCCTCGATCCGGAGTACGCCCTCCAGGCGCGCATGCGAGCGCTCGCACTCGAGGGCGTGCGGCAGGCCGATGTCATTCTGTATCTCCACCCGGCACCGGACGAGCCGGCTCCCGATTTCACCGCGATGGCCAGGCTCGAGACGCCGCCCAGCGCGCCGGTGGTCGTGGTCTACACCAAGGGCGACCTGCTCTCGGCGCCCCGGCGGGAGCAGCTGGCCCGGGAAGCGATTGTCGTCTCGTCAGGAACCGGAATGGGTATCGATGAGCTGTTGTCCACCATTGCGCCCCACTTGCCCGAGCGCGAGTTCGAATTCGACGCGGATGATCTCGGCACCCAGCCGACGCGCTTCTTCGCAACGGAATACCTGCGGGAGGCCGCGTTCCTCCACCTGGAAGACGAACTACCCTATGCCTTCGCCGCTGAGATCGAGGAGTTCCGCGAGGCGACTGATCCGGTGTACATTCGTGCGTCGCTCTTCGTCGAGCGCGAGACCCAGAAACGCATCGTGATTGGTGAAGGCGGGCGGACGCTGAAAGCAATCGGCACGCACGCACGTCACCGGCTGGAGCACCTGCTCGGGCGGCGGGTCTATCTCGATACCTGGGTGAGCGTGCTGCCGAAGTGGCGCCGTGACCCGGCCCAGCTGGCCCGATTCGGATTCCCGGAATTGCCCGCGGAGCGCCCATGACCCTGGCCCCCGAACTGCTCGAAATCCTGGTCTGTCCCAAGTGCAAGGGTGATCTCGACTACCGTCCCGCCGAGGCCGTGCTGATCTGTCCCGCGTGTCGCCTGGCCTATCCCATCGAAGACGACATTCCCATCATGCTCATCGACGAGGCGAAGCCGGTTTGACTGCACCCGACATTTCGCGGGTGGTGGACACAGCGCGCCGAGCTGCGACCGCGGCGAACCACGCTTTTGTCGGTACCGAGCACCTCTTGGCCGCCGCGTTGACCGAGCCGGACGGTCCCGCTGCACTGGCCCTTGCCGCCTCCGGCGTTACGCTCGACGGACTTGCCGAGGAGCTGCTCACCGGGCTCCCCGTGGCCGAGCCGGGTGCGGCTACTCCGCCTCCCATGAGCCGTTTTGCCGAGCGCGCGGTTGCTGACGCCGAGCGCGCCGACGGCAACCTTCTGGCCGTTCTCCTTCGGGCGCCGAAGGGACGGGTCGCGAGTGTACTGGAGCGCCGCGGGGTGAATCTCCCGGAGCTGCGCAAGACCGCTGATCCCGACCGTCCAGCCCGTCCTCCCAAGGCGCCGCAGCAGCAACAACAGAAACCGCCGCGCCAGGAACGCAGCGCGACGCCG
>JBEPVJ010000323.1:0-3717 GCA_041691095.1 Gemmatimonadales bacterium | reverse complement strand
GAGCAGTCGGTGTTCGACCAGATCGACCAGGCGGATATTCTGGTCCATCACCCCTACGAGGACTTCGGCGCCACGGTCGGCCGGTTCCTCGAGGAGGCGGCGTCCGATCCCGACGTCATCGCTCTCAAGATGACCATCTACCGGCTGGGCGATAAATCGATGGTGGCCGATGCCCTGCTCGCCGCGGCGCAGAAGGGCAAGGATGTGACGGTGCTGGTCGAGCTCAAAGCCCGCTTTGACGAATCGCGCAACGTCGGGTGGGTCCGCAGGCTCGAGGAGGCCGGTGCCCAGGTCATCTACGGAATGGTGGGGCTCAAGACCCACGCCAAGGTGGCGCTGGTCATTCGGCGCACCGCGCAGGGGGTCCGGCGTTACGCCCATGTCGGCACCGGCAACTACAACGCCTCTACGTCGCGGTTCTACACCGATCTGGGGCTGCTCACCGCCGATCCCGATATCACCGCCGATCTCTCGGACCTGTTCAATCAGCTCACCGGCTCATCCCGGGAGCCGGGCTCGAGCTACCGGAAGCTGCTGGTCGCGCCGGGCACCATGCTCAAGGGATTCCTGGAGCGGATCAACCGGGAGATCAACCACGCGAAGGAGGGCAGGGGCGGCCGGATCAGGGTTCAGATCAACGGCCTGGAGGATCCCGAGATCACCGCCGCCCTCTACCAGGCCTCGGAGGCGGGGGTGGAGGTCTCCCTGATGGTCCGGAGCTTGTCGGTGCTCCGGCCCGGAGTGCCCGGGGTATCGGACCGCATCCGGGTGAGGTGCGTGCTGGGCCGCTTCCTGGAGCACGAGCGGGTCTACCACTTCGGCAATGGCGGGGCGGACGAGTATCTTATCGGCTCGGCCGACTGGCGGCCCCGGAACCTGCGGCGCAGAGTGGAGGTCGTCACCCCCGTGTCCGCGCCCCCGCTGGCCGCCCGGCTAGACGCCCTGCTGACCGGGCTCTTCGCCGAGCCCGCGGCCTGGACCCTGCGGCCGGACGGGGCCTACGTCCGGGGTGGACGGCCTTCGGCAGCGCACCCCCACATTCACGACCGATTGCTCGAGTGAACGATCCACTGGTAGACCGATTTCAATCGATGCTGCAGGGGCGCTATGCGATCGAGCGAGAGCTTGGTCGCGGCGCGATGGCCACCGTATTTCTGGCCCGGGACCTCCGGCACGAGCGCGAAGTCGCCATCAAGCTGCTGCAGCCCGAAATTGCCACCTCGCTCACCGCCGAGCGGTTCCTCCGGGAAATCCAGATCACCGCGCGGCTCCAGCACCCCAATATTCTGACCCTGTTCGACTCCGGCGCCGAAGACGGGCTCTGCTATTACGTCATGCCGCACGTCGAGGGGGAGTCGCTGCGGGACCGGCTGCTCTGGGAAAAGACCCTGCCGCTGGATGCTGCGGTCCAGGTGACCATCGAGGTGCTCCAGGCGCTGGCCTATGCGCATTCGCGGGGTGTGGTGCACCGGGACATCAAGCCGGAGAACATCCTGTTTTCAGCGGGGCACGCCATCGTCGCGGACTTCGGCATCGCGCGGGCGGTGAGCGAGGGGCAGCGGTCCATCACCGCCATCGGCATTCCGCTGGGCACGCCGCCTTATATGAGCCCGGAGCAGGCCCAGGGCCTCGAAAACATCGACCACCGGAGCGACATATACGCGGTGGGGTGCATGCTGTTCGAGATGGTGACCGGCCGGCCACCCTATCTGGGGACGACGGTGGGAAAAGTGATCATGCAGCATCTCCAGGCGCCGATCCCCAAGGTGCGGGAGCTCAAGCCCGAGGCGCCCCAGGCGCTGGACGATATTCTGGGGAAGGCGCTGGCCAAGGACCGGGGCGGCCGATTCCAAAGCGCCGAGTCGATGATCGAGGCGCTGAAGCAGGTGTCAGCCCAACCCGCGCCGGTCGCGGTCCAGGCGCAGCCGGCGGTGGTGGTGCAAGGCTCGAGCGGGGACCGGAAGCTGCTGCTGATCGTCGGAGCGATAGCGGTCCTGGCCATCGCGGCGGTGGTGTACCTGCTGATTTCGCGCAAGTAGTCGTTGTGCCCGTGCCCACTGCCATGTGTGCTTTCTCCCATCATAGACAGTCTCCCTCCTCGCATCACCCTAACCCAATGCGAGGAGCACCACCGTGGAACTGAATACACTCGAAAAGCTCTATATCGACGAGCTCAAGGACCTTTGGAGCGCTGAATCCCAGATCATTGCGGCCCTGCCCAAGATGGTCCGTGCGGCCAGCGATCGGTCATTGAAGGCGGCATTCACCAAGCACCTGGCACAGTCGCGGCAGCACAAGAAGCGCCTGGAACGCATTCTCAAGGAGCTGAAGATGAGTCCCCGCGGCAAGCACTGCGGCGGCATGGAAGGGCTGATCAAGGAAGGCGCCGAGCTGATCAAGGAGCGCCCCGAGAAGGATGTGCTGGATGCGGGATTGATCACGGCCGCCCAGCATGTCGAGCACTACGAGATGGCGGGATACGGCACGGTGCGGGTCTGGGCCAAGCTGCTGGGGTACTACCAGCAGTCCCGGCTGCTCAAGCAGACCCTCGAAGAGGAGGGCGCCACGGACAAGGGGCTGACGCGGCTGTCCAAGCGGATCAACGTGGAAGCCAACCTGGTGGACGACTCCAAGTAAGGGTGGAAGGAAGGGGGCGGGCCGGCCGCTTTTGGCCGGTCCGGCCTCCATCAGGTGGAGGGGTACCTTCAGAGGGCGCGCGGGGGTAGAATTGGGGCCCGGAAACGGGACGTAGCGCAGCCCGGTAGCGCACCTGAATGGGGTTCAGGGGGTCGCGGGTTCGAATCCCGCCGTCCCGATTCGCGTAACTGCACGATGAGGACGTAACCTAGAAAGCGGGAGCACTCAATCGAGTTCTCCCGCTTTCGCGTCTAGTGTGTCAGTGGTGTGCCAACTTCTGATTCTGATTGCCTCGTCGTCGCGCTGAGGTGGGTGTCGCTTCGAGCGAGGTAGGACCCCAGAGTTCGACCTGTTGCTCGCCAGCCGCGCAGGATTTCGCGAGTTCCGCTCCACTGCGAGGGCGACACCGCAGCGCTAGTGAGTAATGTGCGTTCGGTTGTGCAGCGCAGTGCCGTCGAGAGGATCAAAGGGCCGGAGGTCGTCGCGAATCACTCCCGGCAGACTGAAGAGCCCGTCTTGGTCCGTGAGGTTCAGGCGCGAATTGCGCATGTACGTATAGTGGCGAATCAGGCCTGGGTCCGGTGCTCCCGTCGCGGGATCGTAGACGTCGATGTATGAGAACGTCAGTATGGCGGGCGCGATCGGTGTGACATTCGCATTGCTCCAGCGATTGTGTTCGAAGCTTGCATTCACGATTCCGCTGTATGGCCCCTTGATGGAGCCATGCGTAATGAAAGGCGCAGCGAGATTCCCAAGAAATCCTTCGGGGAAATCGTTGGGGTCCGGGTTCGTCCAGTAATTGCTCGTGCTCCTGAACACAAAACCCTGATGGATAGAAAGCGGGTAGCCGGCGTTATCTCTGAAGCGGTTGTCGTGGACGCGGGCGTTGATGTAGCCAGTCTGGGAGTAGGGGTACTTGCCGGCGCCGAGGATTAGGAAGGTCAGTCCGCCGCCAGAGTTGTTCGAGACGTCGTTACCTTCGAATTCCACGCTGATGTGGTTACCCATCTGGCTGGCCGTCGGATTGATCGGGTACGGCAGCACCTCGAGAGGGTTCGCTCCCATGTCGAGGTGTTCAGT
>JBEPVJ010000322.1:0-3675 GCA_041691095.1 Gemmatimonadales bacterium | reverse complement strand
TCAGCTCTGGATTCTGGTCAGCAGTGAGTCGCTGGTCTCGAGCACCCGGACCAGGCTGCCGCGGTGCTCCTTGACGTCGTTCACGATCGACTGCATATCGGCGGTCATCTGGCGGATGGCGGCGGTGGTCTGCTCGGTGGACTTGAAGAGATTCTGCATCTCTCCCTTCATCGTCGCGGAATCCACGCGGCTCATCACCGTGTTGAAGCTGCGCGAGGCTGAATCCACCGACCCGGAAGTGCGGGTCAGGTTGCTGGCCATCCGGCTCAGGTTGTCGGACTGGGAATTGGCCAGCTGCGTGAGTTTGACCACGGTGGCGCGAAGATCCTTGAGGCTGGCGCGCACGTCGCCCACCGCGTTCGAGTCGAGGGCGCCTTCGATCCGGTTGGTGATGACGCCGATGTCGCCCGCGATGCGGCTGGCCTGCTGGGTGATCTCGCCGATATCGGGGAGTGTGGCGCCGGGCCAGATGTCCCCGCTCACCGCCGCCGCCTCCCGGATCTGCGGGGCGACGCTCTGGTCGGCGGCGGCCTCGTCGATCGAAAGGAGATTGACCCGCCACTCGCCGAAGAGCGTGGCCGGCGCGGCGATGGCCGCGGGGCGCGCCGGGAGGCGCTGGTCGGGCTTGAGGCGGAAGTCCACCTCGACCCAGTCGTCCTTGGCGACGCGGATGGTCGCCACGCGGCCGATCTTCACGCCGCGGAGGGTGACGTTGGCGCCCGGTCCGAGGCCGCCGACCGAGCGGAACCGGGCGGTGCGGACATCGTCGCCGCGCCCGATGCGGAGCTGGCCCAGCAGGATCGCGCCCACGACGACAACGCCCAGCGCGACCAGCGCGGTGATGCCCACGGCAAATTCGTTGCTGCGCTTCACGCGGGTCCTCCCGTGCCGGGACGGGCGTTGATGAATTCGCGCACCAGGGGATCCTTCGTCTCGCGAATCTCCCGCACCGTGCCGACCTGCCGGATCCGTCCCTCATGGAGGAACGCGATGCGATCGGCCACCGCGAAGGCACTGCCCAGATCGTGGGTGACCACCACACTGGTGGCGCCGAGCTCGCGGCGGGCGCGGATCATGAGATCGTCCATGGCCATGGTCGTCACCGGGTCGAGACCGGTGGTGGGCTCGTCGTAGAGAATGTAGCGAGGCCGGAGCGCGATCGCCCGCGCGATCCCGACTCGTTTCCGCATGCCGCCGGAGAGCTCGGCGGGGTACCGGTCCACCACATCGGGCAGCTCAACCAGGTTGAGACTCTCGGCCACCCGATCGGACACGACCTGCTCCGACAGACCCTGGCGCCGGAGTCCCAGCGAGAGGTTTTCATGAACCGTGAGGGAATCGAACAGCGCGGAGAACTGGAAGACGAAGCCGATGGTGCGGCGCAGGTCCATGAGGGCCTCGTACTCGAGCTCACTCACCACTTTCCCGTCGACCTCCACGTGGCCCCGGTCGGGATCGAGCAGGCCGACGATGTGTTTGAGGGCGACGCTTTTTCCGGTGCCGGAAAAGCCCATCAGCACCGTGGTCTCACCCTCGGGGATCGTGAGCGAGAGCTCGTCGAGAACGACCTTCTCGCCGAATCGCTTGCTGACGGCGTTGAATTGGATCACAGCAGGACCAGCGCCCAGAATGCATCGAGCACCAGGATCGCCTGGCAGCCGAGTACCACCGCCTTGGTCGTGGCGCGCCCGACACCCTCGGCCCCGCCCCGCGCGCCCAGGCCGGCAAAACATCCCATCGTGGCGATCGCGGCGCCGAAGCTGGCGCTCTTGACCAGTCCGAACCAGATGTCCTTGAAGTTGTAGAACTGCCGGGCGCCGCGGATGAATTCGACCGACGAGAGATCCAGAAGGTTGACCGCGGTAAACCACCCCGACAGCACGCCGACGGCCATGGCCATCGCGGTGACCACGGGAAACATGAGCGTCGCGGCGATGACCCGCGGCGTCACCAGGTAGGAGTGGGGGCTGATCGCCAGGGTATCCAGCGCATCGACCTGCTCGGTAACCCGCATGGTGCCCAGCTCTGCCGCCACGTTGGCGCCGACCCGCCCCGCCAGCGCCATGCCGGTCAGCACCGGACCCAGCTCCAGCATCACGGCCTTGGTGACCAGGGTGCCCACGAAGTACAGCGGGATGGCGCGGGTGAACATGTAAGAGGAGAGCAGCGCCAGGACGATGCCGGTGAATACCGCGACGAACAGCGCCACCGGAATCGACTGCACGCCCAGTTTGAGCATCTGGGGGAAGAGCTGGGGACGCCAGATCGAGCCATCGGCCAGCGCCCGCCGGCCTTCGATGACCCAACGTCCCGACAGAGTGAGGAATTCCCGGACGCGGCTCACGCGGCGAAGCTCGCCAGGGCGCGACCGACCTTGCCTTCGCGCAGGCGGTTGAGCGCCCGGTCCCGCAGCTGGCGGACCCGCTCGCGGGTTATGCCGAAGAGAGCGCCGATTTCCTCCAGAGTGTGCTCCGCCCCGCCGTCAAGCCCGTAATAGAGCCGGAGCACCCGGGCGTCCCGCGGGCTGAGGGTCGCCAGCGCCGAGTCGATCTGCTCTCGCAGCAGGATTTCCATGACCTGGGCTTCGGTGTCCTGGCCCTCGCGGCCGACGAACCGCTCGATATTGGTGCTGCCGGCATCCTCGCTGGGCGGCGCGTCCAGGCGGACATCGGCGGTATTGAGCGCGGCCAGCGCCTGGACCAGCTCCACCGCGAGCCCGACGGCCTCGGCGACTTCCTCGGCGGCGGGCTCGCGGCTCAGCTGTTGGCGAAGGTGCTCGGTGGCGCGGATGACGCGGGAAAGATCGGCAGTCCGATTGAGCGGGACCCGCACGGTACGGCCGTGCCGCGCGATGGCGGCGAGGATCGCCTGGCGAATCCACCAGACCGCATAGGAAATGAATTTGACGCCATGTTCCGGGTCGAACTTCCGGGCCGCGGTGAGCAGGCCCAGGTTGCCTTCTCCGATCAGGTCCACCAAGGCAATCCCGCGGTTCTGATACTTCTTCGCGACCGAAATGACGAATCGCAGGTTCCGGGTGACCAGCTCCTGCATCGCCGCGTCGTCCCCGTTCCGGACTCGCCTGGCCACTGCAATTTCTTCCGCCGGCGTCAGGAGGGGAGCACGGGCCACCTCGCGAAGATAGAGCTCCAGAATGTCGCGCTCGGCGTCATATCGGCCGATCGAGCCGGGGGTCTCGTGCCTTGGGCTCTTCGGCTTGGTCATCGCGGGTGAACCCTCGACGGGCGGGGGTCTGGGCACGCTGTTCGACAGGGCATAACGCGGTGTGTTTGCTTGACATGCCTTTGGGCGGCAACTACCTTGCCGTGCTGCGGCCGGGCTCCCGGCGGGCAGCAGAATATAGCGGGGACGTAGCTCAGTTGGGAGAGCGCGTGAATGGCATTCACGAGGTCAGGGGTTCGATCCCCCTCGTCTCCATTCGGCCCGGTTCGAGAGGCCGCAGGCGCAGCAGAACACCGTTGCGAAGGGCGGGCGGAACACTGTAGGTTGGGGCCGGTTCGGTCCGCGGGAATAGCTCAGTTGGTAGAGCACAACCTTGCCAAGGTTGGGGTCGCGGGTTCGAGTCCCGTTTCCCGCTCTGAAGGGCGGTAAAGCACCAACGTCGCGGGGTGGAGCAGTCTGGTAGCTCGCCGGGCTCATAACCCGGAGGTCGTG
>JBEPVJ010000321.1:0-3725 GCA_041691095.1 Gemmatimonadales bacterium | reverse complement strand
GGTCGGTGCCGCTGCCGATTTCGTCGATCAGAATCAGGGTGGCGCCATCGGCCTGCTCAAGCACACCGCGCAGCGTCGCGAGATGGGCGCTGAAGGTGGACAGGTCCGCGGCGATGGACTGGTGATCGCCGATGTCGGCGGCGAACCGGGCGAACACCGGCAGCGCGCTTCCCTCGGCCAGCGGCGGAACGACCCCGCTCTGGACCAGCGCCGCGGCGAGGCCGACGGTCTTGAGCAGCACGGTCTTGCCGCCGGTATTCGGCCCGCTGATGAGCAGGGTCCGCTCGGTGTCGGAGAGGGAGAGGTCGAAGGGAACCACCGCCACGCCGCGGCCCAGCAGGAGGGGATGCCGAGCGCCCTTGAGGTCGAGACCGAGGCCGGGCGGGCGAACCGCCGGGACGGCGGCCTGCACCGAGCGGGCATAGCGGGCCCGGGCGAGGAGATCGTCCAGCGCCACGCACATCTCGTGCGCCGAGCGGAGCAGCTCGGTGTGGGGGCGCAACAGATCGGTCAGGTCCCGCATAACCCGCAGGGCCTCCCGGTCGGCATCGGCCACGGCCGCCCGGAACGCATTGCCCAACTCCAGCGCCGCGGTGGGCTCGACGAAAAGCGTGCCGGCGCTGGCGGACTCGTCGTGGACGATACCATCGCCCACCCGGCTCCGGGCATCCCGGCGAATCGGGATGACGTATCGGCCGTTGCGCACGGTGACCGACGCCTCCGAGGCGCCGGCGCCTTCGACCTGCCGCAGCAGCGCTTCGAGCTTCTTGACCAGCCGCTCGCGCGCGGCGTGCACCTCGCGGCGGGCGCGAAGCAGCGCGGGGCTGGCGGAGTCGAGCAGCTCCCCGTCGTCATCGACCGAGAGATCGAGGCGGCGCTCCACCGCGGGCTCCGGCACTTCGGAACGGAGCATCGCGGTGCGGGGCGCGTCGCGCTCGACGCGGCGCAGGTCGCCGGCGGTGATCCGGGCGGCGGCGAGGGTGTGGCGGACCGCGGCGAGTTCACGGCCTTCGAGCACCGAGCCGTCGAGGCGGAGCCGCCCTAACACGCCGGCCAGCAGAGGCACCGGGGCGGCATCGAGACCTCCGCCTTCGGCGAACAGCGTCAGCAACTCGGCGATGGGGGCCAGTTCACCCTCGATCCACGCCGGATCCTCCACCGGCCGGCGGGACCGGACCCGGTCCGCGCCGAGCGGGCCAGCCGCGAAGCCGGCGACCAGGGCGAGCGCGGCGGTGAACTCCAGGACGGAAAGTGCGGCAGCAGAAGCCTCGGGCGGCAATGGGAACGGGGTGCCGGCGCTCCGATGCGCCGACACCCCGTAAGATTCTGCTACCGCATCAGGGGACATCATCCCGTCTGATGGGCTTTCCGTCGAGGCTCAATCACTGCATTCCCTCCCCTACCGGTACACGAGCTAAGTACTTGACTTGATGCAACATAGCCGGGGGATTTCTGGCGGGCAAGGGCGATCATCCGGGTGGCCATTTCATGCCACGCCCGCCCAGCAGATGCACGTGAAGATGCCCGACCGATTGGCCCCCATTGGGGCCGGTATTCATGACCAGCCTATATCCCTGGTCGGTCAAACCGAGCTGGTCGGCCACCTGGACCGCGAACCGGAGTGTCCTGCCCATGAGGCGCTCGCCTGCATCACTGTTGGTGCCCGCGGCATTGTCGACATGGGTCGTCGGGATGACGAGGACATGGACCGGCGCCTGCGGACTGAGGTCGTAGAAGGCGACGGCGTCGGCGCTGCGGGCGACTTCCCTGGCCGGAATCTCATTCGAGACGATTCGGCAGAAGATGCAATCACTCATTGGGCCTCCGGGGGCGCTGGCTGGCGACGACCGCCGCGGCGGCGAGCGCCGCGGTTTCGAATCGGAGCAGATCAGGCGCGAGGCGCACCCGGCGAAATCCCGCCTCGAGAAATACCTCACGCTCGGCCGGCACCAGGCCGCCCTCGGGGCCGACCACCACGACCAGCGGCACGCCGGGCGGAAGCTGGGGCGGCGGCTCCCCGGTCGCGTCGGCGAGCCAGCGATACTCCGGCTCGCCCTGGGTGCCGGCGAATTTCACATCCACCGGCGCGATCACCATCGGCTCCCAGGGCGCGCCGGATTGCTTGGTGGCCTGCCGGGCCCGCCGCTGCAGCGCTGCGACGTGTCCGTCGCGGATGCCCGCCGCCACGCTCCGGGTCCGCTCGGTCTTGAGCGGAGCGAGCACCGTCACGCCCAGCTCCGCGGCCTTCTCGGCGAGCCAGCCGAACCGCTCCTTGTCTCCGGCGCCCACGATGAGCATGAACCCGGGCGGCATGGGCACCAAGTGCACCTGCCCGATCTCGACCCCGAGCTCCCCGCCGAGCTGGACCAGGCGCGCGGTTCCAACCGAGCCGGCCCCGTCGAGCAGCCGGACCCGCTCCCCGGCGGCGGCGCGCTTAACCCGCAGGTGGTGGCGCTCCTCCTCGTCCAGCGGCAGCGTGGATTCGGCCACCATCGTGCCGGGGGCCAGCAGGATGGTGTGCATCTCAGGCCGCCCGGGCGGCGACTCCCCACCAGTCCCCGTCGGTGGCCTCGTCGACCATGACGAAGCCGGCCGACTCGAGCGCGGCGAGAAAGAGCGGCCGCTCGGGCCGTTCCATCCCGGCGAACACGGCGATACCTCCGGGGGCGAGGGCGGCCAGGATCACGCCAAGCAGCGTCTCGTTGACCGAGCGGAGGATGTTCGAGAGGATGAGATCGGCGGGCGCGAGCAGCGGAGCGAGGAGGGCCGCGTCTCCGGTGAGACAGTTAACCCGCGCGGCCACGCCGTTCCGCGCGATGTTGGCGGCGGCAATCGGCTCGACCTCGGGGTCCACTTCGATGCCCGTGGCGCGCCGGGCACCGAGCTTGACCGCGGCGATGGTCAGGATCGCGCTGCCGCTACCGAGATCGAGCACCCGGCCGCCCGGCGCGAGGTAGCGGTCCAGCAGCGTCAGGGCGATCCGGGTCGAGCCGTGCTCGCCGGTGCCGAAGGCGGTCTCCGGATCCATGATCACCGTGGCCGGACCCGCCCCATCGGGCACGGTCCAGCTCGGCGTCACGGTCAGCCGGCCGATAACCCGCGGTCCCAGTCCTTCGCGCCAGCGGCGGGTCCAGTCGACATCGGGAAGCGGGCGTGAGGCCCCGGCCACCGCCCCGCCAAAGGTGCCCTGCAATTCTCCCAGGAGAGCGCCCGCCTCGGCCTCGCTCGGGGCGAAGCTCACCAGCATGCCGTCACCCCGTTCCTCGACCGCCTGTCCGGTGCGCGAGACCAGCCACGAGGCCACGGCGTCGCGGGACTCCGGCGGACTCTGGATGTCGAGCGCGCACCAGCTCATGCCCCGAGCGCTTCCTTGAGCCGGGACCAGAAGCTGCTGCCTTCCTTCGGAGGCGCGCCCTCGATCTTGGACAGATCTTCCAGGAGACGCCGCTGATCGCCGGTGAGATTCTGCGGGGTCCACACGTGCACCCGCACGTTCAGATCGCCGGCGCCGGCCTGGCCCAGCCGGGGCAGCCCCTTTCCCTTGACCCGGAGCACGGTGCCCGACTGCACGCCGGCCGGAACGGCGAGCCGCTCCTCCCCGCCGTACGGCGTCGGCACCGTGACGCTGACGCCGAGCGCCGCCTGTCCGAAGGAGAGCGGCAGATCGAGCGAGAGGTCGTCGCCATGACGCTCGAAGCGCTCATCATCCTTGACCTCGATGGTGA
>JBEPVJ010000320.1:0-3729 GCA_041691095.1 Gemmatimonadales bacterium | reverse complement strand
GGTTACGATACCGAACTCTCCCGCGAAAGGCTCGGTCACTTTGCCCGACCAAGATGCACCGTCACCCACAGTCCGGGATGCGGGGCCTCGGCGGCCGTGGTGAACTCCACCTTGACCCCGAACATCAGGTCGGCGCGCTCCTGCTCGGAGAGCGCCACTCTCGGGGTGTACTCCGCCTTGGGATTGATCGCCACGACGCGCCCGCTCATGGTCCGGCCGTCCTCGGTGATCACCTGGGCCGGGCTTCCTGGGGCGATCTCGCTAACCCGCGACTGGGGAACGAAGACCCGCACGTACGGACGCCCCATCTCGCCGATCGTCACGACCGGCACGTTGGGCCCCAGGCCCTCTCCCGGCTCGGCGTTGCGAGAGAGCACGATCCCGGCCACCGGCGCGACCAGGACCAGATCGGCGGCGCGGGCCTCGACCTGCGCCAGCGAGGCGCGCGCACTGGCGAGTTCGGCCTGCCCCCCCGCGATGCGCTCCGGCCGGGTTCCCGCCTTGAGCAGCTGGAGGGCCTGCTCCGACGCCGAGAGGGATGCGCGCGCCACCCGCTCGGCGGTGACCGCGTTGTCGAGCATTTGCCGGCTCACCACGTTTCGCGCCGCCAGGTCCTGCATCCGGGCCAGCTCTTTCGCTGCGCGTTCGAGCTCCGCCGTCGCCCCCGCCACCTCCGCCTCGCCGCGCCGAACTTCCTCGGGACGTGAGCCGGCCTGAAGGTCCCGCAGGTTGGCACTGGCGCTGGCGACTCGCGCGCTCTGCGCCGCGAGCGTCGCGCCGAGGTCGATCTGCGAGAGCAGCGCCACGGTGTCTCCCGCCTGGACCGCTGCGCCCTCCTCGACCCGAATGGCGATCACCCGCGCCGCACTCATCGCCGAGAGATCCACCTCGGGTACTTCGACGGTGCCACGGGCGTCGTAGTTGCTGGCCGAGTGGCGGGCGCAGCCGGCGCCCACCAGGAGGAGGAGTGGCAGGCAAGGTCGGAGTTTCACGAGGTCTGCTCCACGGGTGACAGGGCTCGCACGGCAAAATCGCCGGCGTGGCGGCCGAAGGCGCGGGCAACGTCGGGGCTGACCCCGTCGGCGCCCAGGCCGAAAAAAATTCCCACCGCCGGCCGGAAGGTGATGAAGTAGACCACCTGCGAGATGGTGCTGACTGCTGCCAGGCGGGGCTCCACGTCACTGCGAAATACTCCGGCGCGCTGGCCCCGCTCGATCTGCTCGCACAGCCGCTGGAACAGTCCCGCGGCCATTTGAAGGATCACCGCTTCGGCGTGATGCGCATCGTGATCGATCATCTCCCGCACGATGAGCTTGGGGATCTCGGGGCGCGCCAGCATGAATTCCACCTGAGTGGCAACCAGGCTGCGAATGGCCTCGGCCGGCGCCGGGGCGACGTCGATGACGTGTCCGCCCGTCGTCACCAGCGCGGTCACGATGCGCTGGAGGACCGCTTTGTAGAGCTCCTCCTTGCTGCCGAAGTAGTAGTAGAGCAGGGCGGGGTTGAGTCGCGCCTCGGCGCCAATCGCCTTGATGGTCGTCGGGTCAAAGCCGACCCTGGCAAAGAGTCGCTCCGCGGCATCGAGGATTTGATCGCGAGCGGCGGTGGATGGAGCGGGATCAACCATGGTTGATAATTAATCGATTAATTAACAAAGTAGCAAGTCTGCGGACTACGAGGCTTGGCGGGGCCTCCTCGCACCTCGGTTTCCTGGCCGCAGGGTCACGGTTGAACACCAACCCTAAGCCAGCTAGATTTCAGGGCTTATGTTCGATGAGCTCTCAAATAAGCTCGGCCAGGCTCTACAGCGTCTCACCGGGCGCGGCGTGCTCAGCGAGGACGCTGTCCGCGAGGGTCTCCGAGAGATCCGTCGCATCCTGCTCGAAGCGGACGTCAGCTTTGATCTGACGCGCGAGTTTCTGGAGCGGGTGCAGGAGAAGGCCGTCGGTCAGCAGGTCATCAAGTCCGTGCGGCCTGGTCAGCAGCTGGTCAAGATCGTCTACGACGAGCTGGTGGCGATGCTGGGCGAGAAGCTGGCGCCGATCGCCCATGCGACAGTCCCACCAACGGTGATCATGCTGGTGGGGTTGCAGGGCTCCGGCAAGACGACGACGGCGGGAAAGCTCGCCAAGCGGCTCAAGCTGGAGCAGAAGGCGCCGTTCCTGGTGGCGGCGGACATCTACCGGCCTGCCGCCGCCGAGCAGCTGGAAACGCTGGGTCGCCAGGTGGATGTCGGCGTATACCGGGAAGACGGCCAGTCGGACGTGGTCAAGCTGGTGAAGCACGGGCTCGAGGCCGGCGCCAAGGCGCGGGCTCGAACCGTGATTATCGATACCGCCGGCCGGCTCCAGATCGACGAGGAGATGATGGCGGAGCTGATCCGGCTCAAGACCGCCGTCGCTCCCCACGAAATCCTCCTGGTGGCGGACGGCATGACCGGGCAGGACGCGGTGCGGATCGCGCAGGGATTTCACCAGGCGCTGGGTGTCACCGGTGTGATTCTCACCAAGATGGACGGTGATGCCCGCGGCGGCGCGGCGCTGTCGATCTACGGTGTCACTCGCGCGCCGATCAAATTTGTCGGCACCGGTGAAAAGCTCGACGCGCTCGAGCCGTTTCACCCCGAGCGGATGGCCGGGCGGATTCTCCAGCAGGGCGACATCCTTACCCTGGTGGAAAATGCCCAGGCCAACGTCGACGAGGACGAGGCCAAGAAGCTCGCGAAAAAGGCGGTGTCCAAGAAGGGACTGGACCTCCAGGACTTTCTGAGCGCCATGAAGCAGATGCAGAAGCTCGGGCCGCTCAAGAACGTGCTCGGAATGCTGCCGGGGGTAAACCCCCAGATGCTCAAGGCCGCCAAGGTGGACGACAAGAAGCTCAAGCACGTGGAAGCGATCGTGCTGTCGATGACCAAGGCGGAGCGCACCGATCCCGATGTGATGAACGGCTCCCGGCGGATGCGGGTGGCCAAGGGATCCGGACGCACCATTCAGGAAGTGAATCAGTTGCTGTCGCAGTTCAAGCAGATGCAGAAGGTCATGAAGGTCGCGGGCAAGCCGGGCGCGAAACTTCCTTTCGGTCCCCGGTTTCCCGGTCAATAACCCGGGAAGAAAGACAGAGCCATGAGCACTCGCATTCGCCTCCGCAAGATCGGCCGCAAAAAGCTGCCGCTCTATCGTATCGTGGTCGCCGACAAGGAGTCGCCCCGCGACGGGCGCTTCATCGAGATCCTGGGCACCTACGATCCCAAGCAGGAAGGCGCCAAGAAGATCGTGATCGACGTCGACAAGGCCAAGGCCTGGTTGGTCAAAGGCGCCACCCCGACCGATACCGTCGAGGCGTTGCTCAAGTCGGCCGGCGTCATCGCCACCGCCCCCAAGCCGTAGTGGCGGAAGAGGAGACGCGCCACCTCGTGGTGGGGCGGCTCCGCAAACCGCACGGTCTCAAGGGAGATTGTGCCGTCTTCCCGCTGACCGACCAGCCGGACCAGGCCTTCGCGCCGGGGCGCGCAGTCTGGCTCAAAAATCTGGCGGGAGATGTGGTGGCCGGGCCGCTGGTGGTGGAGCGAAGCCGGGTCTATCACCGGCAATGGCTGGTGGCCTTTCGGGGCCACCTCCATGTCGACGCGGTCAAGCCGTGGGGCGGTCACTTTCTCGCTGTCGAGGCGGAGGGGCTGGCGCCCCCGGCGGAGGGTGAGGTCTATCTCCACGAGCTCGCCGGGTTCGCGGT
>JBEPVJ010000319.1:0-3732 GCA_041691095.1 Gemmatimonadales bacterium | reverse complement strand
GGCCATTTTCGAGGGGGTGGCCCAGCGGATTGCAGGCGGTCAACACGGCGAACGACCCGGAAAGCCCCATATCGGCCAGGGCTCGAAGCTCCGCGGGAGACAGCGCTCGCCGCAGGTCGACGCGGAGGCCGGCTTCCGGAAAGCGGAGAATCGTGTCGGGGTATGTTCCCCACGACGGATGCATGAAAACTACATGTTGGCGACCATCGCCGCCGCAAACTCGCTGGTGCGGAGGAGAGTGGCGCCATCCATCAGTCGATGGAAATCGTACGTCACCCGTTTCTGGCCGATGGTCCGCTCCAGCCCCTTGATGACAAGGTCCGCAGCTTCGGCCCAGCCCAGATAGCGGAGCATCATCTCTCCGGAAAGAATCACCGAGCCCGGGTTCACCTTGTCCTGATTGGCGTACTTGGGCGCGGTTCCGTGGGTGGCTTCAAAGATCGCGTGGCCGGTGAGGTAGTTGATGTTGGCGCCGGGCGCGATACCGATGCCACCAACCTGTGCCGCGAGCGCATCGGAGATGTAATCGCCATTCAGATTGAGGGTGGCGATGACATCGTATTCTCCCGGGCGCAGCAGGATCTGCTGAAGGAAGGCATCGGCAATGGCGTCCTTGATGACCAGGCCGCCGGGCAGCTTGCACCAGGGACCGCCATCGATTTCCACCGCCCCATACTCCTGCTTGGCGAGCTCGTAGCCCCAATCGCGGAAGCCGCCTTCGGTGTATTTCATGATATTGCCCTTGTGCACCAGCGTGACACTTTTCCGTCCCTCGCTGAGCGCATGATCGATCGCGGCGCGGATGAGGCGCTTGGAGCCTTCGGAGGAGACCGGTTTGATGCCGATCGAGCTGGTTTCGGGGAAGCGAATCGACTTGGCTCCCATTTCCCGCATCAGGAAATCGACAACTTTCCTGGCTGCCGGCGTCCCGGCCTGGTACTCGATACCGGCGTAGATGTCCTCGGTGTTCTCCCTGAAAATGATCATGGCGACCGCACCGGGATCTTTCACCGGTGAGGGCACGCCCTCGAACCAGCGCACCGGACGCACGCAGGCGTAGAGGTCGAGCTGCTGGCGGAGGGCCACATTCAGCGACCGGATGCCACCGCCGACCGGCGTGGTCAGCGGTCCCTTGATTGCCACGAGCTGCTTCCGGATGACGTCCAGCGTTTCCTCGGGAAGCCAGTTGTCCACCCGGGTCTTGGCTTTTTCTCCTGCCAGCACTTCCCGCCACTCGAACTGGCGCTTTCCGCCGTAGGCTTTTTCCACCGAGGCATCGAGCACGAGCCGCGCGGCGCGCCAGATGTCAGGACCGGTACCGTCTCCCTCGATGAACGGAACGACGGGATGATCCGGCACGACGAGCGCACCGTTCTCCATGCGGATGGTGCCGGGCTGGCTGCTCATGGTCAGGGCCGTTCGATGGGGGCGCGCACGGCGTTTCCCCACTCGGTCCAGCTTCCGTCGTAATTGCGGACGTTGGCGTAGCCGAGGAGGTACGTCAGCACGAACCAGGTGTGGGAGGAGCGTTCGCCGATGCGGCAGTAGGCCACGATCTCTTCGCCGGCGGAGAGGCCTTGCTCCCGCTCGTAGATAGCGCGGAGCTCATCGGCCGTGCGGAAGCAGTGCGTGTCAGGGTCCACCGCGCGGGCCCAAGGCACGTTCCGGGCGCCCGGAATATGGCCGCCACGCAGCGCGCCTTCATTGGGATAGTCGGGCATGTGCAGTCGCTCGCCGCGAAACTCCTCGGGGCTCCGCACGTCCACCAGCTTCTGTCCTGCCATGACGTGGGCCAGCACTTCTTCGCGGAAGATCCGGATGGGTGCCTCACGCCGCTCACCCACGGAAATATGCCCTGGAGCGCGAACCGGCTTGACCGCATCGAGCGGCCGCTTCTCGTCGATCCAGCGCTGGCGGCCGCCGTCCAGGATGGCCAGGCGCTCCAGGCCGAAGAGCCGGAGCACCCAGAACGCGTAGGTCGCCCACCAGTTGTTGCGATCGCCGTACAGCACGAGGGTGGTATCCGCATTGACGCCCTTGCTGCGGAGGAGGTGCTCCATGGCGTCGCGATCGATGTAGTCCCGCTGGAGCTGATCGTTCAGGTCGTCGACCCAGTCGAGCTTGAGCGCCCCCGGGATATGCCCGGTGTCGTAGAGCAGAACATCCTCGTCCGACTCCAGCAGCAGCATGCCGGAGTCCTCGAGGTGGGCCGCGACCCAGTCGGACGAGACCAGCACCTCGGGATGGGCATATCCGCGTTCGGCGATCGGTGTGATCATGGGGGCCCCGCTCCTCCCAGAAGATCTTCCAGCACCTTGTCCACCACTTCACTCACGTCGCCCTGCACGATGGTACGAAGCACGTCCATAGTTTCGAGGGCGAGATCTCCCGGATGCTTGCGATCCTTGTCGAACCGGATGATCTGGCCGAGGAAGACGGCGGCCTGGCGCTCGGCGTCTTCGGCGCCATCGGGAATTTCTTCGGATTCATCGTCATCCGCGTCGGACTCCATTGGAGAAGAGCCTCCGGAAACTTCCCGATCGTAGGCGGCACCGGGAACGCTGTCGGCCCAGGGCGACTCGCTTTCTTCTTCTTCTTCGGCGCGATTGAAGAAATCTCCCGGCAGCTCGACCAGGGCGAAGAGCTGGCATTGAAGCCCGGGAGATTCCTCCCGCGCGGCCAGCGCAAGCCGAACCGGGTGGGCGAAGAGGCCGCGCTCGAGCAGGAAGGCCGCGGCATCGGGCGGCACGACGCAGCGCGCCACCAGCTTGGGCCCCAGAAAGGAGCCGATGCAGGACATCCCATCGGGGGCGCGCTCATCGTCGATCGTGGCCAGCCGAAGCGGCAGGGGGCGATCGGTCGCGGCGAGTGCCACCGGTGTCTCGGGTGAATCGGCTTCCATGGCCGACAATTTAAACGGCGCCCCCTTGTTCCGCCCGCCGCTCGGCCGCGATACTACCGCGGTCATGTCCCTGCCTCTGAAGCCTTTCCAGCCAGCCGTCCCGTTCCCTTCCCCGTCAGCGCGCCTGCTGGCGATGTGGATCGGACTGGGTGCGCTGGCTGTGGTGATGGCCGCGGAGCCATCAACCCTGTTCGATCTGGACCGGTTCGCTGCGCCCAAGGAGCTGGTGCTCCACCTGATCGCGCTGGGATCGCTCCTGATCATGGGGCTCACCAGTATCGAGGCGAGGGTGACCCTTTCGGCCACCGACGCGGCGCTCTTCGGCTTCACGGCGTGGAGCGCGCTGTCGGCGCTCTTCGCGACGAATCATTGGCTCTCTGGCCGGGCCCTGGCACTTACGGTTTCGGGCCTGATCCTCTACCGCGCCGGGCGGCGGGCCGCCGCCGAGGGCGCTCGGGGAATTCTGCTCGGGGGGCTGGCCCTGGCACTCGTGGTGGGCGCACTCACCGGGCTGGCCCAGGCGTACGGGTTCGAGACCTGGCTGCTGGCCGAGAGCCGCGCCCCGGGTGGAACGCTCGGTAACCGGAATTTTCTGGCGCATCTGATGGCGATCGGAGCACCGGTCGTGCTGATGCTGGTGGTGGAGGCCAGGACGCAGCGCCGCGCCTTGCTCGCGGCCGGGGGTCTCGGGTTGATGGTGGCGGTGATGGTGCTGACCCGCTCACGGGCTGCATGGCTGGGCGCCGCGATAAGCGCCGTGGTCATGGGCATGGCCTGGTTGATCGGCCGGTATGGCCGCAGGCGGGTAGTGGAGATGGCCCGGATACGGC
>JBEPVJ010000318.1:0-3738 GCA_041691095.1 Gemmatimonadales bacterium | reverse complement strand
CCTGCACACAACCTATCCCAGCGACAACTCGCGCAGCCGCCGCATCAGCTCCACCGTCGCCCAGGTGTCCCGCTCGCAGTAGGCCAGCAGGTCTGCCCGCAGCCGGTCCCGCTCCGCCGCCGGGATCTTGTGGGCCACGAAGAGCAGCCGGGCGATCTCCACGCTGGCCAGCCGGCCATCCACGATCACCAGGTCCTTGTAGGTGAGCGCCGGCACCAGCGGGTTAAGGATGGCCTTGAGGCTGAAGCTCCCCCGAAAGTCGGGGTGGTACACGTTGTGACGCACCACCGGCAGCAGGTCGACCAACTTGGACAGCAATTGGTCCAGCGGCCCGGCCAGGTCCGGCAACAGCGACTTCAGCTCGTTGATGCGGGTCTTCTCGTAGGCAGAGTAGGTCACGATGCGTTTGGCGCTGGCGGTCGCCGCGAGCATCGCCTCCGCCAGCTCGCGCCGCGGATCGCCCGGCCCCTCGGCCAGCCAACCGACGTGGGTGTGCGAGCCGCCGGGCTGTTCCTCGTGATAGCTGAACTGCGCCACCGCCGCACCCCAGGGCGCCAGCTCGCTCCACACCGGCACCGCGCGCATCACCGTTTCGAAATCGAGATAGCCAAGCGGACTCTCGAACTGCTGCAGCTCGGCGGCGAGGGTCGGCTCCACGATCAGGCGATTCTCCTTCATCGCCTTGAGCTGGCGGCGCGCGGTCTCGGGGAGCTTCTTGGTGGCAGGAATATCCCACACCGAGTTCACCCCGGACGCCATGTAGGACACCGCGGTCTTGATCGCGACGTTGTAAAGGTTCCGGATATGATCGGGATTGTCTGGCCAGCAGCGCTCCGTGAAGCAGCAATCCCGCGGGTCGCAGCAGTGCAGGCCGACCTGCTTCTCCGGAATAGGACCGGCGAGGGTGCCGGTGAGGTCCATGACGAGGTCGGCCACGCCGGGCAGGAAATCTTCCACGGACGCGGTGATGTCGCTCCGGGCCAGCAGCTCCCCTTCACCCGGATGCCGGTACGCCTTGTTCAGGTGCATGATCTCGACCCGGGTGATGGCGAGCCCGGAGTGGCGCAGCACCCAGGTCTGGATCGCGGCGTCGGCGATGTGATCGTCCTTGACCGAGTTGGCGGCCTTCACCTCGATCAGGGTCCAGCCGTCGCCGTTGCGTTCCAGGATGTCGACCGCGACGAATACGCCGCCCGCCTCGAAGCAGGCCTCGAAGATCGCCGTGGCACCGGCATGGATCGCATCCCGCGTGGCAGCGAGCCGCGCGGCGTGGGCACCGTGGAGATTCGGAATGAAGATGCCGCCGGTAAAGCGGAGCCGGGCCAGCTCGCCCACGTGGCGGCCCTGGTCGAAGAGGTCGAGGAAGACTTTGTCGGGTTGGAGCTCCTGGGCCTCCGGCTCGTGCACCGTCCACCAGAGCAGCTTCTCGCACTGCCAGCCGGCGACGAACCGGGACTTGGTGAGGTTCACTTCCCCGCGGCCAGCCGCTCGAAGCGCGGGTTACCCCTGAGTGGGGCGTACATCGGATCGATGCCGAGCCATTGCGGAGTCAGGATCCAGTGGGCCTTGAGCAGCTCCTCGATCAGATCGAGGGCCTTTTCCTTCTCGCCGACCAGCAGGTAGATCTGGATCATGAGGTGCTGGTAGTAGGCGCCGGCGTTGCGATCCTTGCTCAACGGCGTGATGGACGCACCCTTGAGTCCATCGCGAATCGCGTCGGCCTTCCGACCGGCGGTGGCCAGGGCGATTCCCCGGAATAGCAGCGACTGGGCGTCGGTGGCATTGGCGTCCACGTGCTTTTCGGTCTCGACGATCGCGGTGTCGGCATAGGCCCGCTCCCGGATCTTGTCTCCCAGATTCCCCCAGGTCTCCATTTCCACCACGGCCCAGGTGGCGCGGTCGCCGTCGAATGCCTCGGGGGTGAGCCGGACCACCAGACGCTGCTGTTCCTCTTCCAGCACCCAGTACAGGTCATTGTAGTTGGCGAAGTAGGATACCAGCTCGGTCGGGGGCACGGTCTTGAGGGCCGTCCGGATCACCTCTCGCGCTCCCGGCAGGTCTCCCTGCTGGAGATGGATGATGACCACTCCCTGGATGGTGACCAGGAGGGACGGGTCGAGCGCCAGCGCCTCCTGGCCCGCGGCGAGCGCGTCGGGGAATCGTCGCAGGGCCGACAGGGCGCTTTGCACCGCGCCGATGGAACTGACCGACCGGGGATCGAGCCGTCGGCCCAGCTGCGCGTGCTCCAAAGCCTGATCGAGCCGGCCCATGGATCGCTCGACGGCAGCTGCGTGGCGCAGGATGTACGTGTCATTGGGCGCCTTGGCCAGGGCCAGCTCGGCCTCTCGATCGGCGCGCTCCGAGTCGTTCCCGACCAGGTAGTAGTAGCGCGACATGGCGTAGTGGGCCTGGGCGCCGTCGGGGTCGAGACGCCGGGTCCGCTCGGCGGCCGCCAGGGCGCGTGCTCCGACAACCGGGTCCGAGGTTCCGTTGAAATACAGAATGGAGAGAGTCGCGGAGAGCCCGGCCCACGCTTCGGTGAAGGTGGAGTCGAGCGCCACCGCTTGCTCATAGAGACCGACGGCCCGCTTCAGCGTGACGGGATCGTTGCCGAAGGTGGCCCGCGCTTTCAGGAAGGCGTCGAACGCCGCCAGGTTGTCGGTGGGCCGCGCTTCGATCTGCTTCTGGTCCTGGGCGCCCAGCGCAATGCCTAACGCGCCGGCCACCTGAGCGGCGATGGTACCCTGGACCTGGAAGACGTCGGTCACATTGGCGTCGAAACTCTGCTGCCACCTGGATGCGCCGGTCTTCACGTCGATCAGCTCGGGGCTCACCTGCACCCGGCCGGTTCCGTCGGGCGACTTGGCCCAGGCCACCGTCGCCCCCAGCAGGTAGTCCACGCCAAGCTCCTTCCCGATGGCCTGGGGGGACTTGGTGGTCTGGCGATACTGGTCGGTGCTGGTGCGGGCGATGACCTGCACGTTCCCCAGCGCGGTGAGCTTGCCGCGCACCTGGTCGGCGATCCCGTCGACGAAATAGGCCTGGTCGGTTGGACCGCGGTTCTCGAACGGCATCACCGCGAGCCGCACCACCCCCGATGGCGCTGCCGAGCCGCCGGGGCCCTGGATCACGAACCAGGTCACCAGCACCGCCCAGGTGCCTAGTGCCAGCGCCCCGCCGATCGCGGCATTCTTCCAGGTGAACCACCCGAGCAGGCCGGTCGGCGCGCGGCCACGCCGCCGCCTCGATTCCATCCGGCCGGTGGTGAGCAGCACCGCCGCCCCGATGGCCAGCAGGACGATCGCGAGCGGGAGGATCCAGCCCGGCAATCCCCAGCGATGCACCAGGCCGTAAAAGAGTCCCAGCGTCACCGCCGAGGCAAAGCCGAAGAGGCCCCACACGGTGAGCGGCGTGGGACCGCTGCGGGGCGCCGGTGCCCCGCGGGTGATGCCGGAAACAGTGCCGGCGCCCCCCAGCGCCTGGCTGAACGCGATATGCGCCAGCGATACCGTTGGCGCCACCAGGAGGAACTCCGCCCGCGGACGCTGGTTCATCAATAGCGTCGTCACCATCAACGCCGCAGCGTAGGACGTCTTCGAGCTCTTCTTGGGCGCCAGCAGGAAGATCTCGCGGATCATTCGCTCGCGCGCGGTCGGATCGAACGACCCGTGCAGCGCGCCGACGATCTCCCGGAACCAATCCGCGCCCGCTTCCGCCAATGCCGGTGCTCCGATGACG